>CADAUN010000039.1 GCA_902791085.1 uncultured Erysipelotrichaceae bacterium
AGTGTTTCGTTATTGATTTAATGAGCAGAATGAAAAAACCTTTGTCTTTTGCCTTGACTGTTTTATTTGTTTTCGTAAAATTTAAAGTGTAACTGAAAAAAATACGAATTGAGGGTATTTATGATTAAAAGGACCATTCTCGCTTCTGTCATTCGAGCCATCCATACAAAACCCGTGATTTTGATTACAGGTGCAAGGCAAGTAGGAAAATCAACCTTGTGTGCTCAATTGGCGAAAGAATATGCTTATCATTACGTGTCACTGGATAACTTGCGTGAACGGGAAATGGCCATCAACGATCCGGAACTTTTTCTTCAGATGTACGAGCCTCCTTTGATCATTGACGAAGTTCAATATGCTCCGAAATTATTGGATGTCATCGAATCCATCGTGAATGAACGTAAATTCCACGAAGAAGATAATAAGGGAATGTATGTTTTAACTGGATCGCAAGCATTTTCCCTTATGGCCGGAGTTAGCGAGTCGCTTGCTGGAAGGGTGCAAATTCTTGAAATGTCACCGCTCTCCTTACGCGAAATCCGCGCTTTACCAGAAGAGCCGTTTGTTGTGGATCCCATTCGTAACCAAGAACGCGCAAAAGAGAATCCAGTCGATGCAAATTTTTTGGCGGAACAAATAGTGAAAGGATTTTATCCAGAGCTATATGCCAACCCGTTATTGGATAGTGAGACCTTTTATTCCGATTACGTCCGAACTTATATAGAAAGAGACGTTTCGCAGCTGATTCGTTTGAATGACAAGCTGAAGTTTCAACGGTTTATGGAGGTTCTCGCTTCGTTAACTGGACAGGAATTGGTCGTCAACAACTTGGCAAAAGCGTTAGGTGTCTCTTCCAACACCATTTCTTCGTGGCTAAGCGCGTTAATTGCTGGTGACATCGTGTATTTGTTGGAGCCTTATCACGAGAGGTCAGTTCTCAAAAGAGTGGTAAGAAGGCCAAAACTTTTTTTCACCGATACTGGTTTGGCAGCTTATTTAGCAAGGATTAGCAATGCACAAACTCTGAAAAATAGCCTATTTTGGGGTCATTTTGTGGAAACCTACATGGTTAATGAGATTATCAAATCCTATAAAAACCATAATAAAAAGACCAATTTTTATTACTATCGCGATGCCGACCAAAAAGAAATCGATTTGGTGATGCTGGATGGCGGTGTTCTCCATTTTGTGGAATGCAAGGCTGGCGTTTCCTTTAATAAAGATGCTGTATCTGCCTTCAAAACGCTGGCAAAAAATACGCAATATGAAGTCGGCGACAGCGCCGTTGTTTGTTTGACAAACACTCTTTATTCCATCGACAAAAAGATTTATGCCTTGCCAGTAGGAATTATTTAACTTGTTCACGTGGTATGTGCTTTGCAATAAGCGTGGATTTTTATTTTCGTAAATTTTAAAGTGTTACTGAAAAAATACGAGTTTAGAATAAAAATAGGAACCATTAAGTCCTTTTCCTTTATAATCAAGCTATCCATTAGGAGCAATTACATTATGATCATTCTTCACATTCGAGATTTCGGCGACATCAAAATCGAGTTGGACCGCGTGAACGCACCGATTTCCGCCAATAATTTTGCTACCCTTGTTTCCCAAGGATTTTATGATGGGTTAACTTTTCACCGCGTGATCAAAGGCTTTATGATCCAAGGCGGCGATCCTGCCGGAAACGGAACGGGTGGACCGGGTTATTCCATCAAAGGCGAATTCCGTGCAAATGGGGTGAAAAACAATCTTTCGCACAAACGCGGCGTGATTTCCATGGCGCGTGCCCAAGATCCGAATTCCGCAGGAAGTCAGTTTTTCATCTGCGATCACGATGATACTTTCTTAGATGGCCAATACGCTGCCTTTGGAACTGTGGTGGAAGGAATGGATGTTGTCGATAAAATCGCTGCTGTCGATAAAAATCATTCGGACAAACCCTATCGTCCTGTAGTTATTGAAAAAGCAGAAGCAATTGACGAAGCGTTGCTGCCGCTAGAGAAGATGCCACAATAAAAAACGAACGGTTTTCCGTTCGCTTAAGGGATATTGATTTCTTTCACGTCGTCGGGGAGATAAACGTCCGCGGCGACTTTTTCTCCGTTGGCAACCGCATCGGGAGAAATGATGCTGGCAGGAAGACGCATATATAAAGCTTCTCCTCTTGCAAGCATCACACCATCTAATGTCTTAATTTCGGCTTGCCCGTGGAAAGTGATTTTGTCACGCCGATCAATTTTGCCAATGCAAAGCAATTTTTGGTTATAAGGGACCCCTTTATGGTATTCGATGCTGATTTTTAAGGTGCAGCCATATACTTCTGATTCATAACACCAAATGGCTCGTCCAATGGTTTCGTCAATCATGGCGCAGATCATGCCGCCATGAACGCGTTCGGGATAAGATTGATGCTCGAAGCGGTATTCAAAGACGGCGCAGCAGCTTTGATCTTCCATTTCATAAAAATTCGCATGGATACCATAAGGATTGTTGATGCCGCAAACGATGCAATCCTTAGCGTTATTTTGCTTTCGTATGACTTTCATGGCTCTATTGTAGCGAGATTCCTAATTTTGAACCAACAAAAACTCTCATTTCCTTTATAATGATACAAAAGGAAAACAAATGGCGCGGATTATCTTGATTGGCGGAGGCTCTAGCTCAGGGAAGACCTACATTACGGAAGCGGTAATGCGTTGTTTTTCTCCAGATCAAGTGACGCATATCACCATGGACGACTATTATCGCGATCAAAGCAATCTTTCCCTTTCCGAACGTTATCAAGTCAATTATGATCACCCGAAGGCCTTTGATTGGCCTTTAATGCGTCGCCAGATTTCGGCATTAAAAGAAGGGCAGCCCATTGAAAAACCCATCTATGATTTTGTGCAATTGACGCGGAGCGAGAAAACCGAAACCATCGTTCCTCGTCAAGTGGTGTTAGTGGAAGGAATCATGGCATTAGTCGATCGCCAGGTTCGCCATTTAGGCGATTTGCGTGTCTTTATCCAAGCTGGCGCGGAACGTCGCTTCTTAAGACGTGTGATTCGTGACTCGAAAGAACGTGGACGCACCTTTGAGAACATCGTCCAGCAATATTTTCATTCTGTGCAACCGATGTATGACGAAATCGTAAAGCCCTCTAGCGAATATGCCGACTTGATTATCAATAACAACGGGGTGGAGAATTTGGCCATTGAAGTGTTACGTTGTTTAGTGCAAGAAGAATTGGATTTGGCGGTAGGCAAGGTGCAAGAAAAACAAACCATGGGCGAAGAATTTTCCGAAGAGACGTTACAAGCAGTCTTCCGCGCCACAAAGAAGTGAGACTTTCCTTTCTTCCTGCCTTATAATCTCTTCGATTTAAGGAGAAGATGATATGAAAGAAAGGGATGCGATATTAGAAGACCTGGGCCGATCTTATAGCCCTTTTCATGTGGTGCATAATTTGGTGATGCGGCTTCAAAAAGCCGGGTTTTCGCCATTAAACGAAAAAACCAGTTATTCCTTGCTTCCCGGTGGGCGCTATTACGTGACTCGAAATGACTCGTCATTGATTGCTTTTGCCCTTCCGAAAACCGGGTTATCTCATACGGCGTTTCGTTTTGCTGCTGCTCACACGGATTCGCCTACCTTTGTGTTAAAACCCAATCCGGTTCTTTGCAAAAATGGCCTGGTGTCCTGGAACGTTGAACCTTATGGGGGCATGATTGATTCTTCTTGGCTTGACCGTCCTTTGTCTTTTGGCGGCCGCGTTTATTATCTTGATCAAAATGGGGACACCAAAATGGCTTTGGTATCCCCGCAAGAAGATGTGCTTTATATTCCTAATGTCTGCATTCATTTTAATCGCGACATCAATTCAGGCTATGCGTTTAATCCTGCTGTCGATTTGATTCCGTTGGCCGGAACCGGAAAGGATTTTTCTTTCTCGGATTATTTGCTTTCTTTGTTACCTTCTGACGCCGCCTCCATCGTGTCGTTTGATTTATCGTTATACAATCGCGATAAGCCACGGCTCGTTGGCGTCCATCAAGAATTTCTTTCTTCTCCGCGTTTAGACGATCTGGTTTCTGCCTATGGCGTTTTGCAAGGGTTTTTGACGGCAAATCCTCATTTTATCAATGTTTATTGCGCGTTCGACAACGAAGAAGTCGGTTCTTTGACAATGCAAGGGGCAAATGGCACCTTTTTGCGTGACACGATGCACCGGTTAGCATCTGCTTTGAATTTACCTTATGAAGAAATGTTGGCCCGTTCTTTCTTGTTGTCCGTCGACAATGCGCATGCGCTTCATCCGAACCATCCCGAATATACCGACGCTTCTTCGCCAGTTCACTTAAATGGTGGCATCGCGGTGAAATACAACGCAGCACAGCATTACACTTCAAACGCTAGAAGCGTCGCTTTCTTAAACGCGGTGGCTAAGAAGAATGATATCCCCCTTCAAATCTTTACCAATCGTTCTGATTTACGAGGCGGTTCAACTTTGGGCAATCTTTCTAACAACCAGCTTTCGTTATGCTCTGTCGATATTGGCATTCCTCAATTGGCAATGCATAGCGCCAATGAGCTTTGTGGGATAAAAGACGTGGATTCGCTGGTACGATTAAGCGCTGCCTATTTTTGTAGTGAACAGGAGATTTTATGAAAGAGATCTCGCTTTGCCAAGGACGTTGTCTTTCCTGTCCGTATGCGCGCGGCTCTTTTTTGGAAGAACTAGAAGCGCCAGAACGCGAAGCGATTACGAAGAAATTGCGTGGTTATTCGGGAAAGAAGAATGAGGTGCTTTTTCGGGAAGGCGCTCCTGCGGATTCGTTATGGATTATCCGGCAAGGAAGTGTGAAGATCTGTACCTATGATTCCGAAGGCCGTGAACAAATTATCGCGATCTTTTCCGAAGGAGAAACCATTTGGGTATCGATGTTTTGGAACGCGAAAGAGACGACTTATCCTTATAGTGCGATTTGTCTCACCGATGTGATCGTTTGCCAGATTTTGCGACAGGATTTTGAGTCGGCGATTCAAGACGCTCATACCGCCTTAAAAATCGTCGGATTGTTAAGCAACAAACTGCATGATGCCAACGAGCGGATTCTCATTCTTTCAGCGAGTGACCCTCAAGCCAAAATCGCCCGGCTTTTCCTTTACCGCATCAATCACCAAGGTGGTACAAGGGTCACCATGAAATTAGAAGACATCGCTGCTCATGTCTCGCTTCGCCCGGAGACGGTGTCACGAAAATTAGGCGAACTCTGTGACGAAGGAATTTTAAGAAAAGAAGGGCAGTCTACGTTTGAAATCTTGGATTTTAACGAGTTAGAAGATATCGCACATCGTTAAAATTTGATTTTGCTCAAAGTTATTTCTTTTCCTTCTTAGGATAATCTTTCCGCGCAAGGAGGATTTTTATGGACGGCAATATTCATTCCATCGAGACGTTTGGCTCCCTAGACGGGCCGGGCATCCGTTTCGTTATTTTTGTGCAAGGATGCGCGATGCGTTGCTTGTTTTGCCACAATCCGGATACCTGGAATGTGACGGGTGGTAGCAAACGGAGTCCTGACAGTTTAATCGAGCAGGCACTTCGTTATCGTCCCTATTGGGGAAAAGATGGCGGCATCACAGTGAGTGGTGGGGAACCTTTACTTCAAATTGATTTTTTGCTTGAACTCTTTCAAAAAGCCAAAGCTCATGGCATTTCTACTTGCATTGATACGGCGGGTCAACCATTTCGTTCTAGCGGTCCGTGGTTTGATCGCTTTAAAGCGTTGATGGACGTCACCGATTTGCTCTTAATGGACATCAAACACATTAATCCCGCCATGCATCGGAAGTTAACAGGCCATCCCAATGACAATATCATTGCCATGTTCCGTTATTTAGACGCGATCCATAAGCCGATTTGGATTCGTCATGTGTTATTGCCAGGTTATACCGATGACGATACTTATTTAAAAGAAACGCGTGCGTTTATCGACACGCTTCATAATGTAGAGCACATTGATGTTCTTCCTTTTCACAAAATGGGAGAATTCAAATGGAAAGAGCTTGGCTATGATTACCAGCTTTGGGATACGAAGGCTCCAACCCCTGAACGGGTGCAAAATGCGATCCGTATTTTGAAAGCGGGACCACAACAATAAATTTGATTCTAATCAAGGTTATTCTCATTCCAAATCCCTAAATTTATTAACGCGCTAAAGCGAGGAGGACATTTGATCATGAAAGACGAGTGGAACGGATTCCATGAAGGACATTGGACCAAAGAAATCGACGTCCGTGACTTCATTCAAAACAATTACACCCCTTATGAAGGGGATGCTTCGTTCTTAAAAGGACCGACAAAAGCAACAACGGAACTTTGGAACAAAGTGCAAGCGTTACAAAAAGAAGAACGCGCCAAAGGCGGCGTTTTGGACATGGAAACCAAAGTGGTTTCTTCGATTACCGCCTATGGTGCCGCCTATATCGACGAGGCCACCAAAGCGGAAGAAAAAATCGTCGGATTACAAACCGATAAACCCTTAAAACGTGCTTTTATGCCGTATGGTGGCATCAAAATGGCCGAAGAAGCCTGCACCACCTATGGTTATCAACCGGATCCAGAATTACATAAGATTTTCACAGAATATCATAAGACCCATAACCAAGGGGTATTTGATGCCTATACGCCAGAAATGTTGCGTTGCCGTCATGCCAAAATCTTAACTGGACTTCCCGATACTTATGGCCGTGGCCGCATTGTTGGCGATTATCGCCGGGTTGCTCTTTATGGCATCGACAGTCTTATCGAAGCCAAAAAGGAAGATTTTGCCAATTGCGGTGACGAAACAATGACTGACGATGTGATTCGTCTTCGCGAAGAAATCACCGATCAAATCCGCGCCCTTGAACAAATGAAAGTCATGGCTCAATCTTATGGCTATGATATTTCAAAACCTGCCAAGAATGCGCAAGAAGCAGTTCAATGGCTCTATTTCGGCTATTTGGCTGCCATCAAGACGCAAAACGGCGCTGCGATGTCTGTGGGTCGGGTTTCCACCTTCTTAGACATCTATTTGGAACGCGATTTGGAAAATGGCACCTTGACCGAAGAAGGCGCCCAAGAACTTATCGACCATTTCGTCATGAAACTTCGGATGGTCAAATTTGCTCGTATTCCTTCGTATAATCAACTTTTCTCTGGCGACCCTGTTTGGGCTACGCTTGAAGTCGCTGGCATGGGGCAAGATGGCCGTTCCATGGTGACAAAGAACGATTTCCGTTTCTTGCATACTTTGGAGAATATGGGTCCGGCACCAGAACCGAACTTAACGGTGCTTTATTGCAAACGTTTGCCACTCGCTTTCCGTCAATATGCCGCCAAAATCTCGGTTGACACCTCCTCGATTCAATACGAAAACGATGATGTGATGCGACCCATTTGGGGTGATGATTATTCCATTTGCTGCTGCGTTTCCGCCACCCAAACTGGCAAAGAGATGCAATTCTTTGGCGCTCGTGCCAATTTGGCAAAATGCTTGCTTTACGCGATCAATGGTGGCGTTGATGAACGACTTCACAAACAAATTGGTCCAGCCTATACGCCGATTACATCGGAATATTTGAATTATGACGAAGTCGTTGCCAAGTACGACAAGATGATGGATTGGTTAGCGGAAGTCTATGTGAATGTCCTTAACCTCATCCATTACATGCACGACAAATATTATTATGAAGCTGCCGAAATGGCTTTGATCGATACGAATGTTCGTCGTACTTTCGCTACTGGCATCGCTGGCTTCTCTCACGTCGTGGATAGTTTAAGCGCCATTAAATACGCCAAAGTGAAGACCGTTCGTGACGAGACGGGATTAGTCGTGGATTACCAAGTCGAAGGCGATTTCCCTCGTTATGGTAACGATGATGATCGGACAGACGACATCGCTGTAGAATTGCTTCGCACCTTTATCACGAAAGTGAAAAAACATCATACCTATCGTAACTCTGAGCCAACAACCTCGATTTTGACCATCACTTCAAACGTTGTGTATGGCAAAGCGACTGGTTCGATGCCGGATGGCCGCAAAGCAGGAGAACCTTTATCTCCTGGTGCAAACCCTGCTTACGGAGCAGAGAAAAACGGCTTGCTCGCTTCCTTAAATTCTGTGGCCAAACTTCCTTATGAATATGCATTAGACGGCATTTCGAATACCCAAACGATTGCTCCTAACACTTTGGGCCATACAGAAGAAGAACGAGTCAAGACGTTGGTGAATGTTCTCGATGGCTACTTCTTAAAAGGTGCCCATCACTTGAATGTTAACGTCTTCGGTGTCGAAAAACTCAAAGACGCCATGGAACATCCTGAAAAACCGGAATATGCCAACTTCACCATTCGTGTCTCTGGCTATGCCGTTAAATTCATCGATTTGACCAAGGAACAACAACTTGATGTCATCGCGCGGAATGCGCATGAATCGCTCTAAAGAGCATTAGATTCTTCTAGGTCGTCCATAAGGGCGACCTTTTTACGTCATCTTGAATGTTTTAATAGAAATAAGGCGCCTTTACCTTATTTTTATGGTAGGGGTGCGAAAAGTTTGATGTATCGCCTTTTGGCTATTACATGGCCGATCGTATTTTATGGAACCTATGGTTAGACTTAATGAATTGAATCGACGTTACAAAAAGTCGTGTCTGGCGCCATTTTGGCGTATTTCGGGTCTAAAGAGCCATTGTATAAAACCACATCCACATCGGATAAACCACAAGTGCGGTACAACGAAATCTTATCGAATTTGCTATGATCGACCATGACAATCGATTGATTGGCGTTCGCAATCATAATTTGTTTGACGCGCGATTGATCTTCCACTTGCTCGGAAAAACCAAAATTCACGTCTAATGCAGCCGTAGACATGATGGCAAAATCGGCGTGGTAATTGCGAAGCATTTCTTCGGCTGAAGAACCAAGAGTTGATTTGGTGCTAGGAAGGATTGTGCCACCGACCAAAGTGATATGATGTTTGGTTTTTAAGGCTAATTCGTTTGCGATTAAAACCCCATTGGTAATGATTACCAGCCCTTTAAAAGCGTTTAACATGGAGACGATTTGCAAAGAAGTGGTGGAACTGTCTAAGAAAACAATGGCCTGATTATGAAGATAAGACGCGGCGGCATGCGCGAGCGAACGTTTTTCTTTTAAATTTTGTTTTTCGCGTAAGAAAACAGACGTTTCCTGATTGGAGGGATCGCTATTGATCACAACGCCACCAAAAGTGCGGGTTACCAATCCTTTTTGCTCCATTTTGGTCAAATCGCGGCGCATCGTGGATTCGGAGACAAAAAGAGCTTGTGCCAATCCATAAATGGTGCAGGTGTTTTGTTCCTTCAAAATGGCTAAAATTTTTTCTTCGCGTGCTGAATCTAACATCCCTAACATTATAGCGAAAATCGAAGGCGAGTTCACTTGTCGGTTCCTTTTCTCCTTGCAACATACCCATAAGGGGTATATATTAGATAAGGTCAATATACCCCATAAGGGTATGAAGGAGGAACCATGGAAAATTGTTGCCAAACCGCTCGTCAGCGCCAAACTGCGCGTGATGCAGCAGAATTAAAAGATTTAAATTGCCGTTTGAATCGCATTATTGGTCAATTGAATGGCATTCAAAAAATGTTGAATGAGAACCGTTATTGCGGAGATATCCTCGTTCAAGTTGCTGCCGCAGAAAGTGCTTTGCAGTCCGTGGGATATTTGCTTCTAAAAACCCACATGGAGACTTGCATGGTCGACGATATCAAAGACGGCAAAATAGAAAGCGTGGAAGAAGTGCTTTCCTTAATGAAGAAACTCAAAGTATGAACCTGATTGAAAATGAAAAATATCTGGTAAGTGGCATGACTTGTGCCTCTTGTTCTGCCCATGTCGAGAAAGCAGTCTCCAAAGTCAAAGGGGTAAAAGAAGTTAACGTCAACCTCATCACGAATTCGATG
>CADAUN010000040.1 GCA_902791085.1 uncultured Erysipelotrichaceae bacterium
GTCGCCTTGTTCCCGGTTTCTTCCTTACGCGAAGGATTAACAATTGCTAGCCGCATTTTGAATGTTCCGGTGGTGACTTATCAAAAAAGTTATACCTTAGACGGAACGGGCAAAGCCGAGGTCATTGGACCTTGCGACAAAATCGTCGTCAAAACAGAAGAAGGGGAAAAGACGATTCTCTATCCTTCTTCTCGTTTCTCTTATACAGGAGCCAAACGGAAAACCTATCTTATCCCTTATTATCAAGGAAAACGTGGGCTCGATGCCTCGATCTGGGCATATGAGGATCCAAAAGAAACGGGAAAGAAGGTCTTTGACCATTTGTTCTCAAAGAAAGACTTCCCCTTTCATGACAATCTATGCGAAGGGGCGTGCTACGCATCGGCAGTCCTTCGTTACATGAAGCGATACGGGACCAATCCGTTCTATTTAGAGCAAATGGAGAAGTTTTTCGCATTGCTCATGGCAACGGATGAAGCGAAAGCAGTTCCCGATCTGACGATTTTTAACAAACCTCAAAACGGTTACCCTGCCTATCACCTTTATCGTTCTTCCCGCATCCAAGAACAGGCCTTTGGGGTGACGATCTTCCAAGACGCCTATGAATTAACGGGCAAAGAGATTTATTACGAATACGCGACCAAATCTTTAAACACGTTGATCGATACCTATCAGAAAGAAGACGGCCGTTTAGAGACGTCGCATGCTGGCATTCCTGAAGATTACAGCACCGTTTGTTGCCCATTGATCCCGATGGTGGACATGGCTTTGTTAACGAAAGAAAGAGACCCTGCTTTATCGCAAAAATACAAAGAGGCGGCAAGGAAATTAGCTGCTTTTATCGCCCAGCGCGGATTCCATTTCCCCACGGAAGGCGGCGACAGCCCCTTAGCTGAAGAGCGGAACGACGAATGGATTGCTTTGGCCAAAAAGATTCTTGACTTCCATGAGACGTGGGTCATGAAAACGCCGGATTGCAATGTTTATCGTTCCTCGCTTCGTTGGTGGGAGACCAGATGGGAAGGCGATGGCGACGGACCCGCCCTATGTTGCGGGCATGGCTGGACCATTTGGCGGTCGGAAGCCGATTATTGGTATGCCGTATTGACACACGACGAAACGGCAAAAGAAAACGCCTATTCTGGCTTTGCCACGAATTTCGCCAAAATCGGCATTCACGGAGAAGAGAAGGCCATTTATCAAATGGATTTTATTACGGGCGGTGGATTCTTTGAGAAAAAAGACATTCGTTACCGGGTGGCGCCGCGTTTCCCTGACGCGGACGACGTTAAAACATCGTTCTATGCATGGATACGTGCGTTTGGAACGATCTTCTAATCGTCAAGGAAGAACTTTGTTTTGTTTGCTTAGGGAAGATTGCCTTTTTCATTCGGCAAAAGTTGTTTTCTTCTAATCAATGCAGAATATTCATCGCTTAGAACGTCAAAAGAATTCGCCTACTTGACGATTTAAGTTTGTGATCAGTAATAGAAATTGGCGGTTTTTCTCCTCGCTTTTCTAATGTTAGGCATTTCGTTTTGGCTTATTCTTTCCTTAGAAGAGGATAGGATATGAAAGAAAACAAAGTGATTTTAGGCTTGATGCGACTAAACCAATTAACAAGCGAGCAATTGGTTACCGTTTTGCGTGGCGCCTTAGCGTTAGGAATCCGTTATTTCGACATTTCGGATATTTATTGCAATCATGATGCGGAGCGGAAATTGGGAGAGGCGTTACGTCTAGACCCCTCTTTGAGATCCCAAATGTTCATCCAAACCAAATGTGGAATTGTCCGAGAAAATGGCAAAACAACGATGGACCTTAGTCGTTCTCATATTTTAGAGGCGGTGGACGCATCCTTAAAGCGAATGGGGTTAAAAACAATCGATTGTCTACTTTTGCATCGCGTGGATATCTTTATGGACGCGAAGGAAATTGGCTTAGCTTTTGATACCTTAAAGAAAGAAGGAAAAGTCCGTCATTTTGGTGTCTCTAATATGGACATGTCGATGATTGAGTATCTAGAAAGCGGCGTGTCCGTTCCTCTGGAAGTCGATCAATTGCAGTGCGGGTTAGGCCAACTATCTTTGATTAGCCAATGCTTCAATGTGAATTTCCCGGCGCAGAATCCGAATCTAGCCGATGGGCTTTTCTTCGGCCTCAAACGGAAAGGGATGGTCTTGCAATGCTGGTCTCCTTATCAGATTGGCTTTTTCGAAGGCAGTATTTTCGATCGTAAGCGGTTGCCTAAACTGAATGAAAAACTGGATGAACTCGCCTTGAAATACCATTCCACCCCATGCGGGATCGCAACTGCATTTCTTTCGATGTTAGGAGATAACGTCCAAATCATCACCGGGAGTATGAATCTAGCTCATATCCAAGAAGCAGTGGAGGGAGCCAAACTCGTCATGAGCAAAGAAGATTGGTATGACTGTTACCAAGCGAGCGGAAATCTTTTGCCATAGAACGATTCGATTTCAGGCAAAAGACGACTGCAGTGATCGCCCTTATAGCAAGGCACATTCAAAAACAAAAAAGAAAGCTTATTAAAATCGAGCGCAAAATGCGCATTGTTCAAATGTTTGCTCATTGCCACGCTTCAATGAAAAAGTCATTACAATAAAGAAGAACATTTTGGATTCATTCCAAGAAAGGACTTTTTATGGCCATTCATACCATTGCAAACAAAGAACTCGTTGTTGGAGCCGATTTCGCCGGCTATCCATTAAAAGAGGCGGTGTGCGCCCATCTACGTAAACAAGGTTGGAAGATTTTAGACTTAGGCGTTAAGAAAGACAGCGATCCAAACGATACGGATTTGATGTTTCATCGCGTCGGTCTTCGTGTCGGCGCAGAGATTGCGGAAGGGAATTACGAACGGGCGCTGATTTTCTGCGGTACAGGCATGGGCATTCATATTGCTGCCAGCAAATGCCCCCATGTTCTTTCTGGGGTTGTGGAATCCGTTCAAGCGGCAAGAAGAGCCGCTTCCGCGAACGGGGTCAATGTCTTGGCCATGGGTGCCTTCTATATCGGTCAGCAAATGGCTTGCGATATGGCAGATGCCTATTTATCCGCAACATTAGGTTGCGATCAGACTTGGTGGAAGAATTTCTATCGTTATCACAAAATTGCCGTCGATGAATTAAAAGATTTTGATTACGAGGAATACAAGAAAAACGGATTCAAAGTCAAACATGTCGATGATTGCGACATTGAGTTGCAAGATAAGCCGGTCGACAAATTCTACGCGAATTGAGTCTTCTCCTCTTTGTCTATTTGGTCGTGTTCGTTTTTCACCTCTTCTCTTTTTCTCTTGGTAGAGCAAATAGAAAGGCACGATAATGGTTGCCATGAAAGAAAAAATCTGGATTGGTTTTCCTAACGATCCGCATTATGATGCGACGAATCCTTATCAGCCTTATGGGATGCCGTCGCCATATTTTCGGCGTGAATTCACCATCGATTCGGTCGATAAAGCGGCCACACTTACTATTGCTTCACTAGGGCTTCATCTCGTTTATTTGAACGGTCATCTTTTGACGGATTCTTTTATGGCACCAGAAGTGGATGAGAATCGGAAACGGGTTTCCTCTCATTCTTACTCGATCGCTTCTTATCTTCGAGCTGGCAAAAATGTATTGGGAATTGTATTGGGCGACGGCTGGTACGCTTCAAATCTCAATGTCGAAGGAAAAAATCGCTTCGGAAAATATCCCTTAAAAGTTTGGTATTCTTTAGAGAATGGCTCTTTCCATGTCGAAAGTGATGGAAAAGAGAAAGCGTCTTATGGTGAGATCCGCTATGCGGATAACCAAAATGGGGAATGCATCGATCATCGCTTTTCTTTAGGCGATTTCTCTGCCGCTGATTATGACGATTCGTCTTTTTCCCCGGTGTTAACTTTTTTTGTTCCTTTGGAGGTCACGCCTTCTTTGATGCCACCAGTCAAAGCAATCGCCATTCATCAAGGGCATTTAATTTCTTACGAGAAGAATGTCTATCGTTATGATTTCGGGCAGAATTGTGCGGCTGTGCTAGAAATCAAAGTGAAGGGGAAAAAGGGGACGAAGTTAATTCTTCGCCATGCGGAACGATTGGATTCTAATGGGAATCTTTATACGGAGAACTTACGGACGGCAAAAGCGACGGACGTTTTCATTTGTAATGGGGAAGGCGAAGAAACGTTTTTGCCTCGCTTCACCTTTCATGGCTTTCGTTACGCTGAAATCATCGTGGAAGGAGAAGCGACTTTGCTTTCAGTTTTGCAATTCGCTTTGTCTTCGGCATTGAAAGAGAGTGGAAAAATTCAAGTGGATAACCCCTTGATTCGTCAATTGGAGCATAACGTCATTTGGGGCGAGAGATCGAATTTCTTATCCTTCCCGACGGATTGCCCTCAACGGGACGAACGGCTTGGGTGGACAGGCGACGCTCAAATTTTCTTTTTGACCGCCGCTTATCATTTAGACGTGAATCTTTTCTTCCGTCATTATTTGCAAACCATGCGGGATTCTTGTGATTTATACGGAGATGGGGTGCCAGTTTTTACCCCCTATATCTTGCAAGAGACATTGGCCACTGGCGTTCCTGGTTGGAGCGATGCGATCATCTCTCTTCCCTATCAGCATTATCTGTTTTATGGGGAAAAGGACGTATTGAGTGAGAATTATCCTTACATGGAACGATTCTTTTCCTTCATGGAAAAGTTTAGAAAAGACCAAAAAGGGCTTTATCCAGCACGAACCTATGGCGATTGGCTTTCGGTCGAAGAGACTTTGCCTTATGCTGTCTATAATTTGCTTTATATGACTTATGACGCCGCTTTGCTAACAAAAATTTCAAAATGGTTGGGGAAAAACGATAAAGCGATTTTTTACGAACAAAAATTTCAGCAATATCGCAATACTTTCCGTTCTTATTATCTTCATGAAGATGGGACGATTGAAGGGGATACTCAAAGCGCCTATGTTTTAGCCTACGCCTTTGGCCTATGTGATGAAGAAGAATGCAAAGAAAACCTGCTCCGGAAACTCAAACAATATGGTCATTTGACCACTGGATTCCATTCCAGCAAATACTTGTTACCCGTTTTAACCAAATTTCATCGCTGGGATTTGGCTTATCGTCTCATCAATCAAACGGACTATCCCTCTTGGGGTTACATGGTTCGCTGCGGAGCAACGACGTTTTGGGAACGCTGGGATTCTTATCGTGAAGGGATTGGTTTTAACGATGTGGGGATGAATTCCTTTAACCATTATTCTTTGGGCTCTTGTGGACAATGGTTCTATGAAACTATCGCTGGTATTTCGCCTTCTGAAGAAGGGCCAGGATTCCAAACGGTTCGAATTGCTCCTCGTTTTGATGATTCGGTTCCTTCGTGCCAGGCGGAGCTTTCTACCAAAAATGGAAAAATCCTCGTTTCTTACCAAACGAAAGGGAACGCCATTTCTTATCAGGTCAAAACCGATGGAAAAATGAATTTCATCTGGGATTTTGCAAATCCGATTTTGTCTCAAGAAATAAGTCCTAACGAAGCCTCGTTCTTATTAGGAAAGAAAACCAAATAAATCAAAGTCATATCACAAGATATTTAGCTATCTTTCAAAAACCCGCGTTTTAACGGAAGGGATATTCTTTTTTCTGACCGTTTTTTCTCGTTTTTGAGGGGGTTTCCCCGAAGGTTTTTTGATAAACTTTATGAAAATAAGAAGCCGATTCAATTCCTACTTTGGCGCAGATTTCTTCCATGGAATAATCGGTCATTTGCAATAAATATTTCGCGTATTCCATCTTCTTTTGATTGAGATAAGCAATAAAAGTGACATCAAAGGATTCTTTAAATTTTTTGCAGAAATATTTTTCGTTATACGAAAGTTTGGAACGGATGCGTTTTGCCGCATCCGGATAGCTGAAGAACTGATTGATAAGATCAGAAACTTGCGTTTTAAACGGATTCGGGTTTTCTTCTTTTGGACCGTCGGTGTAAAAAAGCAAAAACAAAATGGTCGCCAAGGAACGTTCCATTTTGTGTTTGTTCAGACCATCCGGTAAGCCAAAGAAAATGGTGTTTTTGTCTTCTAAATAAAGGATATCTTGCGTGGAAACGCGAATCAGACGTGTTTTTTCTTGTTTTAACAAGGCAAAGAAGTCGTGATCAATCGAATCGCCAATTTCATCATAAAAGCGATTTCGGATTAAAAAATCGCGGTGAATGCAAGCGCCGTGGCGGATGAAACGATGGCTGACACCAGGGAACAAAATCCTTAAATCACCAGGATAAAGGGATTCCAGTACTCCGTTAACTTCGTGTTCAACGGAACCTGTTTCGACAAGAAAAGCTTCTACAAAATCGTGGGAATGAAGATATTCGTCATCTCCATCCGTTCTTCGCGAAGAAAAATCGACAGCAATGTCGCCAATATCTAAGATGCCATTTTTGACTTCCATGTGTCCGATGACCCCCCTTAGATATTGTATCAAAATAGGAAAAAAGAAAAAGAAACGTATAAAAAGTGAAAAAAGAGCCCTTATAAACGAATTCCAATAATAGGAAAGGAAAAATCTACTTTTTATAGTTAAAGCAGTGAAAGCGCTTTTATGAGCGAGGTTTTCATGAGCAAATTTAGACCAATCACATCTACAAAACTGTTCTCTAGAATCGCCTTATTGACGCCTTTATTGGCTTCTTGCGGCAATACTTTTTCTTCGTCAAGCGAAAACACAAAGACATCAACGACAGAACTTTCTTCTGTTTCGTCTTTATCTTCCCCTCATCCAAATGATTTGGCGTCACTTTTGCCTTATGAAGCGAAGAAAGATACTTTGAAACGGAGGATTTTTGGTTATTATCCGCCCGCAGATAAAGCAGGTGTTATAGCAGCAAAAGAAGCTGGCATCACGGATTTGATTGCGACTCCATGGGCTTGTGGGTATTTAGAAGAACGCGGGGAACATTATGCTTCTATGGCACAAGAAGCCGGACTTAATGTTTTTCCCTATATCGGTTCGAAAGAAGCTTTAAGCCAAACGGATTTATTTTCTCCTTCTTGGTTAAAAAACCAAAGCAATGTTCCTGGGGTATATCTTTGTGACGAGCCTTTTCCTGACGAAATGGATCAACTTGCTGCCCAAGTGGATTCCTTTAATCAAACGCTTCCTAACAAAGCATTCCTTTCTTGTCTTTTAGATCCTGGAGGAATGGCTTTCACTTCGCGTTGGCCTTCCTCAGTGAGCTATGACGACTATGTGAATTCCTATTGTGAGAAAGTTCTTGATCGCTTAACTGGGCCTAAATGGTTAATGGGAGACACCTATCCTTTAAGTACATTAGAAGGAAAGCCGGTGATTGCCTCTCACCATTTATCGACATTGACCTCTTGGGGAGCGGCAGCAAAAATGCATGGGGCAGAAGCGAATGTCTGTTTGATGGCAGACGATGCGATGATCTTCGAGAATCCAACCATTGGATCTTTGCGTTTCCAAGCGAACGCTTGCCAAGCCTTTGGCATTCAGCATTATACGATTTACACCGTGGATACGCCTCCCTCTGGCGTTGAGGAATATCGCAAGGCAATGTGGCAAAATGGCGGGAAAACCTCGATTTATCCTTTGGTAAAGCAACTCAACGACGAGAACCAAGCCTATGCCTATTTGCCGCTTCAATTCCGCTATGACGCGACAACATCGCTTTGGCCATTAGCCTTAAAACAAGATGACGTTGGTTATCGTTATGAGAAAGCAGCCATTGCCGCTCTGAATGCCTTAGATAAGCCAGAAGCTCATCTTGATCTTACTAACAGTAAGGTTTTAAAGACGTGGGAAAGCGATGTTCCATCTTTGCTCGCCCGTTATGTTGATGCGAATCAAAATGAGGCATTCTTCGCGATGAATTACTCTTCTCCCCATCATACCGGGAACGGATTCTTGACTTTCTCCTTTGAAAGAGCCAACCATGCGATTGTGCTCCGGAGCGGTCAATATTACGATTTCGCTCTTTCTTCTTCCGAGTTATCCCTCTCTTTGTTAGCGGGAGAGGGAGCGTTTATTCTTCCTTACTTTGCTTGAAAAACTTTTATTTGGAAAGGAGTAAAAACATATGCCAAATAAATATTTCAACGGGAAAACGGTATTGGCCGGATTGTTGCTTGTCTCTTCCTTGGCGGCTTGTAACCAAAATCGCACTACCTCTTCCCTCTCCAACCCCAGCGAATCTAAATCGTCGCTGACTTCCGTAGAACCTGTTCCTTCTTCTTCCGTTATTGCCCGTTACGCGCTCAGCGTGCAATACGATCAAACGCTTCTCTCCGTCGTTGGTACGGATGGGAATCCGTTGGCAAGCGAATATGAAGAAGGGGCAACAATTTCCTTCCGCGTCACCATTCTTGATGCGACTTATGGCAATCTTGAAGTCAATGTGAATGGCAGCCCCTTAGAAGCAGTAGAAGGCGTCTATTCCTTTACCATGAGCCGCAAGACCACGATTCGCTTGAGCGTCGAACTGATGACTGTTGCTTTAGGCACAGATGATAGCAATCTCTCTTTGGTTTTCGTGGATAAGGATGGCAAAGAATTAGAACAACAAAACGGTTCCTTCATCAAAGGAAGCAATGTTTCTTTCCGTTTGGCTTCGCAAGTTCCGGGCTATTTGACCTTCCACGATTTCACGCTCAAAGATGGCGATACCTTGTTGACCCCGAAAGAGGGAATCTACACCGTCGAAAATTTGGTTAAAGACACCACTTTGGCGGTCACCATGGCCGAACATCAAATCGGAGATGATGGCAAATGTTCTGTTTGTGGGCAAGACGAGAAAGCCTTCTCTTTTGCTCCAAGAGGCAATTGCATCGTCACTTATATCGAAGGCAAAGGATGGAAGATCCAAGCCATCGACAAAACGCAAGGATATGAATTTATTTTTAACCCGACCGTATTTTCTCATCACTATGAAAAAGGCGAAACATTAGCCAGCTTTGTCTTTGGAAATGGGAAGTCCTTTGGTACCTTAACGGAAGACGGAGTCGAAGGAAATCCGGTGAATTGCACCTTTAACGTCATCGGATGGAATGCCGACCTCACCTCTAGCACAAAATATTTTGAAGGTTATTTTAGCGGCACCAACTTTATCGGAGGAGACGATGATCAATGCGGGCCGAAATTCAACCTCGAATCCGACAAACGCGATCTTCGTTTCTATGTGAATCCCACCGACAATGGAGGCAAAGTTTGCGCGACTTCTTACCTTTATGAAGCGTCATTGATAGATCCAAGTCTGGCAGATCCACGTCCGGCCAAGAAAGATTATTTTGCGATGGATGATGGCGGCACTTGCACCTATGACGAAAGCCATGGTTGGAAATTAGACGGTGGAACTGGTAACCATTGGAAATTATCTGGATTAGTCACCTCTTATTACCAAAAAGCAGGCAAAAAGAAGATGCGGATGACGTTTGGTCCAGCTTGGGACGATGCTTTAGCAGACGCCCAAACTTCTAGACTGATTATCAACGTCAATCAAAACGGAGCCACCAAACAACTCTTCAATACATGGATCCACCTTGCCATGACAAAAGTCGAAGGGACAGACGATCATTATTATTACGATGTTGATCTTTCTGATTCTACGATCGATTGGTCTTGGGGCGTGGAATTCTATGATTGGGGCTTGAACCAAATATATATCATTTACGTCTACGGAGTTGACTTCCTCGACTAATTGCACCTATTCGTAAGCGGGCGGAAAAGCTCCGCCCGCTTTCTCTCTTGTAACGCATCATGAAAAACAATCTCTTGATTCAAATTTCTTCTATGGATCCTTGCTTGCTTCACGCTCGCGAGGTGCTTTGGCATTATCTTGTTTTATCCTTAGGCGAAGTACAATGCCAGGCATTCCTTTCCCCTCGTTTTCGCTTGGTATTAGCCAAAGACGAATCCCATCCATCTTGGGAAGAAAAACTAACGAAAGAAGGATCCTTTGCCTCATGGAAAGAAGGGGATATTACGGTGTTTTTTGCCATGAAAGGACGTGGCATCGACAATGCCGTGATTTGTTACTGCGAAGAATCGTTAGGGATTTCGTTTTATACTGCAGAAGAAGAAAACGTTCCTTCGGTAAAATCCTTGCCTTCGTATCCAGAAGGCGTGAAGAATCCATTGTTCTCCTTCCGAAATTATTTGACTGGCGACACCTATCAAATGGTGGTGGATGAATCGCACCCGGCCACCAAGCAAGATTTCATGATGAAAGCTAAAGCAGTAGATGCGTTTACCCCTTTTGACGAAATCCATGGGGGAGCGATGCCTTTCTATGCGAGAGGATTGTTTCATAATTTTCATCTTTATTGCCCTTACGAGGTTTATGGCAAAACCCATCCTGAATTCTTTGCCCCGATTACCGTGTTAGGAAAGAACATCATGACGATTGACTTGACTAACGGCATCGACGAGAAAGGGAATCTCCTAGAAACAAATGAAGATACCGTTGCCAAGGTGGTGTTAAGAGAATTAAAGAAAGACGTTTTGTCTCACCCTGATGCCGTGTATTTTTCCTTAACGCAAGAAGATGGGGACCGTTATTTCGATGACGCGCATAACCAAGAAGAAGAAAAGAAATATAAACGTTCTGGCATCCTCATTCGTTTTTGTAATGCCGTGATTCGTCCACTTCATCGTTGGGCAAAAGAAGAATTAGGACGCGATATCAAATTGGTTACTTTTGCTTATTCTTATACCGAAGAAGCGCCGGTGAAAGAAGAAAACGGCAAGTATTTGCCTTTGGATTCTTCTGTCGTTGCCGATCCCAATTTGTATTT
>CADAUN010000041.1 GCA_902791085.1 uncultured Erysipelotrichaceae bacterium
GCGATTTCTTCTGCCGTAGGCTCATCAAAAGGAATGGTCCCTGTTAACATTTCATAAAAGACGATTCCTAAAGAATAGATGTCAGACGCGACGCTGGCTTCTTGCCCCATTAAGACCTCCGGAGCGCAATAATGGACAGTGCCGGCAACGCCATCATCATCGTGTTGCTTTTCCCCGATGCGACTTGCGATGCCAAAATCGGTGATTTTCACGGAATTATCCGATAACAAAAACAAATTATCTGGCTTAATGTCGCGATGAATGACGCCGCGGCTATGGATATAAGCAATGCCAGAAGCCAATTGAATCATGACTTCGCACGCCTCACTAGCGGGCAAATTATGACCCGAAACAATATTTAATTTGTCTCTTAATGTCCGTCCTTCGACATATTCATTTGCCATATAAGGGCGGCCATCGATGGTGCCGGATCCATAGAATTCAACAACATATTTGCTACGATTTAGTTGGGCGGCAATATCGCATTCATGGTTGAAACGTTCGATGTTTTTCGCTTCGCCCACCATATCTTCTCGCATCACTTTTAAAGCGATGATCCGGCGCATGGCCAAATCGTATGCTTCATAAACGTCCGCCATCCCTCCATGAGCGATTCGGCTCGTGATACGATAGCGGTCGTCAATTTTTTCTCCGATTTCAATCATGGGCGATACACTCCCAAAGGGCGATTCCGATGTTATCCGATCCTCCGGCATGATTAGCGGTGGCAATTAAAGTCATGACGTTTTGATCGCTTCTTTCGTCGGTCGAAAGAATGTTCGCGATTTCGTTTTCTTGTAAGTTGTTATAAAGCCCATCCGAGCAAAGCAAAATGGTTTCGCCATGATATTCATAGTCGTTTATCGAAATGGAAAGAGAAGGATAAATGCCTAAAGCATTCATCAAAACATGACGATCCGGATGGGTTAAAGCGGCCTCCGGAGTGATTTTTCCTGACCTCACTAAATAAGCGACATAAGTTTGGTCTTCGGTTAAGCTTTCCAATTTACGATGATTTAAGCGATAGGCTCTTGAATCGCCGATATTGGCAATGAGCAAATGACCTGAAGTAATCAAGGCAGCAACCATGGTGGTCCCCATGCCATTGCTTTTTGGCTCCGAAGAAGAACGATCGCGGTTTCCCATGCCATAAATCTTGTGGTTGATTGTTTTCGATACGTGGCGGAACCACGATTTGTCCCAATAACGCGAATTGTATTTCTTTTTCTTTTTAAACGCGGCAGATAACGTGTCGATGGCTAACTTAGAAGCGACGTCGCCTTTGCTTGCGCCACCCATGCCATCACAAACGGCCATAAAAATCTCGTTTTGAGAATTCATCAAAACGATGGCTTGATCTTCGTTCGATTTTCTTACGCGTCCAATATCGGTCTTATAGGAATAAGTTCCATGATAAATTTCTTCACGATTGGCCATGGTTTTCCTCCTTTTTCGCTTTGGCGCGTAATTGACCGCAAGCGGCATCGATTCCACTGCCCCATTCTTTCCGAATGGTGCAATTGATGCCATGATTGTTAAGATATTCGGCAAAATGACGCGTGGAGGCAGGATTGCTTCGCTCAAATGGTTTTTCTGGAACGGGATTTAACGGAATGAGATTCACATAGCAAAGAATCCCTTCTAAGCGTTCACAAAGTTCTTTGGCATCTTCTTCGCGATCATTCACTCCACGAATCAAAATATATTCAAAAGTCACTCTTCTTCCGCTTTTTGCGACATAATCTTTCACAGCAGGAAGCAAAGTTTCTAAAGGATAATGACGATTAATTGGCATTAAAGAAGAACGAATGGCATCGTTAGGGGCATGCAAAGAAATGGCAAGATTCACTTGAATGCCTTCATTAGCATAACGTTCAATGCCTGGCACTAGACCACACGTAGAAACCGTGATGTGTCTGGCGCCGATTCCTAATCCTTTCGGATCGTTTGCAATATGGAGGAAACGCGAAACTTCATCATAATTGTCAAACGGCTCACCAGTGCCCATGACGACAATATGGGTGACCTTTTCCCCCACTTCCGATAAACGGGCATTCATCACCAGCACTTCGCCAATCATCTCCGCCGCGGTTAAATTCCGTTCTTTTTTTAACAATCCAGAGGCGCAAAAAGCGCAACCCATAGAACAGCCGACTTCACTAGAGACACAAATGGCATTGCCATAATCGTAACGCATCAAAACCGTTTCGACTTTCGCTCCATCTTGCATGTTTAATAACAGCTTGATGGTGCCGTCCTTAGCGACTTGCTCGGTATGAATCGTAGGCAAAACGCATTCATATTGTTCTTGAAGCAAAGAACGAAAAGACTTCGACATATCGGTCATTTTGTCGAAGTCATAAACGGATTTTCCATAAATCCATTGAAAGAGCTGCGTGGCACGAAAAGGTTTCTCTCCAAGAGAGACCATTTCATCTTCAAGCGCGGAAAGCGTGTAACCAAACAAATTCTTTTTCATGGGATGTGGCCATATTGATGATAAACGTCTTTATTTTGCGTCGGCGCCGAGTTGGAATTCTGGCGTCATGCCTTCCGAAACCATGGGATTGAGATTCGGTGTTGCTTTGGCAACGGGCGTTGCTTTATGCAAAACAGCATAATAGAAAGCAGTCTCACCGGCGTCGTATGGGAAACGTTGATTTTCTTCCACGAATTGGAAATCCGGGTGGTTGGCCAAGAAATCAATGATGGTTTGATGACCTTCCTTTTTCGAAATTGTGTAGATGGCATAAATTAATGTACCACCTTCTGCCACAAACGGTGCTAAGGCTTCTAACGATTGCTTTTCTTGGGCAAAGAGACCATCCATCGATTCTTTGTCAAAATGCAAAAGATAATCTGGTTGCTCACGAATCAAATCGAAATGGGAAGACGCCGGAGCAGCGATCACAAGATCTTGCGAAGCTTCTTTGACAGAAGCTAAAAGGGAGGCGTTCTCTAATTTGGCAGCAAAGAAATTCACGTTGTGAAGGCCTTTGTTATGAATTAAACGCGAAACAGCAGCGTAATGATCTAACGAAGGAACAGCTAAATTCATGCCAATGGCGCTCCCATAATTTTCGACGGCTTCGCAAAGCAAAGATCCATCGGGGTTGGCATCATAAATCATTAATTGTTTCGGTTCGGTAATCCGATATTTATCGATGAGTTCCTTGGTTACCGGTTTTTCTGCGAATAAGGTGCCGTTTTTCATCAATGGATTGCGGCGCAAGGATTCTTTTCCTTGATAAAGCAAAACGCCATCCACCCCAGTATCGACAAATAAATCAGGATTTTTGGCTTTGACGTCATCGACAGACATCACCGAAGTCCGCACCCGAACTGTGGTTGCGAAAGGACGATTGTTCTTCCGCAAGACTTTGTAAGTCACCCCATAACCATAATGTTGGAAAATCTTTAAAACCCATTCGGGGGTGTTGTAGCGAAGAGAAAGATAAAGATTGGAATGCTTCACGATGGTTTCTGGGATAAAAGGTCCTTCTTGGCCTGCTTTCTCTAATAATGGTTTTGCTTCTTCCATCTTTGTCGCGTCGAGTTTTTCTCCTAACGCGGCTAACATATCTGCTTGGGCAATATGCTTAAAGAAATAAAGATCGGCTAAAGCTAAGGCCAATGCCCGTTTGTCAGAAGCGGTATAATCGGCAAAATCTTTGGTCAAATATTCGAAAAGAAGATGGTGACGAAGTTCACACCCTACCATCCCAGCAACCGTCCCGCGATAGGGGCGAAGATCAATTTGGGTTTGGAATATTTTCCGTAATGCTTCGTTAAATGGCGTTTTGTTATCGATGATGTCATCTAACGTTTGCAAAGCTAAATCGAATTCTTTCATAATCGTACTCACCTCCGAATTCTTCAATGCTTGATATGATGGTCCAACGACTCTTGCATCTTCTCTTGCCGGTCGTCGAGTTCATCTTGGTGACCTGCGAATACATCCCCTAGATAAAGTTGATTCGGGTCGTTCGGGTCTAAATCAGCGCGATCTCTAGGATCGGCATCGTCTTCGTCAGAATCGTCCATATCCATTTCTTCTTCCTCATGAACATGAACGACATTCTTATCGGTCAAATAACGCGGATAGTCAGGATTGATTTGAACGTAAGTTTTTCCTTCGGGGATATATTCGAAATTAATTTCCAAATGAATGGAAAACTCCCCCAATGTTTTTAACAAATACTTCGCGACAATTTCTTCAAAACGGGAATATTTCTCGGGCGCCTTGACAAAAATAATCGTCTCCCAGGAAGTCTGTTCCACCCCTTGATGAAAGAGAAGCGAGTCGCATGGAGCGTAGAAATTAATATTCTCCTCACTCGTCTCATAAAGGTTGGCCAGATTGCTGGTATGGTCTTTGGAATAATGGCCGATGACGTATTGGTCAAGTCCGAGGATTTCAATAGTGATCATGAAAAATGCAAAATCCTTTTGAAAAAGTATAGCATATCTTCCTAGTAAGGAAGAAAATTTTTTCACGTCAAAACGACAAAAAGAAGAGACAAAGAAGGAAAATTGCCATTCTTTTCTTTAATAATCCAACGGATCCACATTGACGACGATTTTCACGCCGGAGATTCCGTTCCAGCGTTTTAATGCTTCTTGAAGATAGGCCGTCACTTCTTCTTTGTTTTTATAACGCAACAATAAGATGCGCTTATGCACTCCTTCTTGCATCGCATAATAAGGAAGAATCGGTCCTAAAGTCGAAACGTCAGCAAAGTTTTGCGCTTCCACATCACGCTTAAAGTCATAGACAAAAGAAACCAGTTTGTTCTCGTTCGCACTTTGAAATTCCAACAAAATGAGATAGACGTAGGGCGGATATTGCGCTAATTTCCGTTGCCTCATTTCATAACGGAAAAAGGATTCATAATCTTGGGTAGCACCAAAACGAATCGCATAATGGTTGGGATTATAAGTTTGGATTAAAGCGATGCCGGTTTTGGAGGAACGACCGCTTCTTCCCACCGCTTGCGCAATCAATTCAAAAGTCCGCTCGGCAGCGCGATAAGTTGGAAGTGCCAATCCGATGTCAGCATTGACGACCGCGCTTAAGGTCACGTTTGGGAAATCATGACCTTTTGCAATCATTTGAGTTCCTACCAAAATGTCGTATTTGCCCGCTTTGAAATCTTTTAAAATCGTCTCCGCCTGCTTTGAAACGCGTGACACATCACTATCAAGCCTAGCCACCCGCACGCCAGGATAAAGATCTTCTAATTCTTTGACCACCCGTTCTGTGCCATAGCCAACGCGGCGAAGGTGTGTATTGCCACAATCGGGGCAACGAGAAGGAAAACGCGAAACAAAACCGCAGTGATGGCATTTTAGCATGCCGTCTTCTTGGTGATAAGTTAAGTTCCCTCCGCACTGGGGGCAAGTAAAAATATAACCGCATTTGGGGCAATTAATTCCCGTCCAATAACCGCGGCGGTTCAAGAGCAAAAGCACCTGTTCGTGCTGCTTTAATTTTTCTTGAATCAAAGTTTGCAAAGGGGCAGATAATTTCTCGCTTTTTCCATTGAAATTCTTTCGATCCGTCAAATCAACGATTTGGGTTTTTGGCAAGGCTTTTTCGTTAATGCGGCGGTTCATTTCGGCATAACCATAAATCCCGCGGCAAGCACGCGCCTTTGTTTCTAGCGAGGGAGTAGCCGAGCCCAAAACCACTTTGCATCCTTCTTGCTTTCCCCGCATGATGGCTACTTCTCTAGCGTGATAAAAGGGCGCATTATCTTGCTTATAGGATTCGACATGTTCTTCGTCTAACACAATTAAGCCAATGTGATGAAGTGGCGCAAAGACGGCGCTTCGCGCTCCTACGACAATCGATGCTTTTCCTTCCGCGATGCGTCGATATTCGTCATAACGCTCTCCTGCAGTAAGATTGCTATGCAAGATGGCCACTTTTTGGCCAAAGCGTCTTGAAAAATATTCCACCATCACCGGGGTGAGACTGATTTCCGGGACTAACATCAATACGGTTTTTCCTTGGGCAAGAACCGTTTCTGACAAACGAAGATAAACTTCGGTTTTTCCAGAACCCGTCACGCCTTGTAATAACACCACTTCTTTTGGTGAGTCCAGAATCGTTTGATAAGCTTGACGTTGCATTTCGCTCATTTCATGCGGTTCTTCCCGTTCATTTAAGGGAATTTGAAGCCGTTGCTTTTCTTGTTGATAAATTTGAACGCGCCCGGCTTCGATTAATTTCTTCAGGATCGAAGGCGATCCCGCTTCTTTTTTCAATATGGGACTATTCTTAGCAATCAAACGCAACGACTCAATTTGTTTGTCGGTTAAGCCGTCTTCCTTGTCTGAAAGAAGCCGCACCCATTTTTCATAAGCGATTTTAGGACCGTGTTCCGAAGAGAGCTTTGGCGACAACGAAAGGGGAAGCATGGCCTGAATCACCGAAATCAAAGGAGCAAAATAATACGCAGCTACTTCTTTTGCCAAGTCATACATCTCTTCGTCCATCAGAGGGAATTCATCGACGATGTCCGCTTCTTGAATGGTTTTCAAAGGATAACCATTACGAGCTTCAAAGGCTTCAGGCGTGTCCGTCGTCTCACGAAGAGACAAAACAAAGCCCATCGCCAAATGACCATTGAAATTAATTTTGACCCGGTAACGGGGACCGATGGCTTTGTTTCCAAAATAAGCATAAGAAAAGGTACGATCCAAGGATCTCGTACCATATTCCGTTAAGACCTCTAAAATCTTCACGCCTTTATTTTAATCTTTTGCGCTCTCATTTCGAATGATCGTGGCAATGGTTTTTGCACAAGTCAACAAATCTTGATTCACGACGTGGTAACGATAATCGCTTTGTTTGGCAATTTCTCGTCTCGCTTGTTCTAATCGCGCTTCGATGACTTCATCGCATTCGGTGCAACGCCCTTTGATGCGGCGCGCCAATTCCTCAAACGAGGGTGGCAACAAGAAAATCGAGCAAACGTTTTCTTTGCCCACGGCGGCCATGACCTGTTCTGCCCCATTGACATCGATTTCGAGCAAGACGTTATACCCTTTTTCCCGCATCTCCTCCACTTTCGCCTTGGGGGTTCCATAATCATGATCGACATAATGGTTGTGTTCCAAAAGACCGCCTTCAGACAAAGTTTTTTGGAATTCTTCCGGGGTGACGAAAAAATATTCTCGCCCATTTTGCTCTCCAGGACGCATCGCACGTGTCGTCATGGAAACCGAGTACCATAAATGAAGCGAAGGATCTTTCGTCAATTCCTGCCGGACGGAACCTTTTCCTACGCCAGAAGGTCCCGACAAAATGACAAGCAAACCTTTTTTCATGCTTTTTAAGGTAGCATCTTTCGATAAAATCGGCAATAGGACGAATGTTTTTGACAAAAGAAATCTAGAATTTCGCTATAATGAATGTCCGATGGAACTAAGACCTTTAAACGAAAACGATTGGAAGACTTATCTGCCTTTCTTACAAAAAGTGTTGGAAGGACGTTATCTTTCTTCTCCTTTGCTTTATAGCAAGGATACCTTTTTCTTTCGTCTTTCTTCTTCGTCCTATCGGCGACTGGTTCTTTCTTTAAACGGGGATTGCCCACGAATTTATCCGACGAATGAGCCTAGCGAAGGCCATTCTTTAGATAGCAAGACCATCGATGGATTACGGAAAGAATTATCCAATGTCTTTTTAGAATCCATTTCTTTGCTTCCTAACGACCGCATCTTAAAAATGGTCTACACCAGGATTAACGATGTTTATAAAGAAGAAACGCACATTCTCTATGCAGAAATGATCCCTCACCATGCGAATTTTATTTTGACCGATGCTAACGGAACAATTCTTTATGTCTATCGCCCTAGTGCTTTAGAAAGCAAACGGCCCTTAAGCAAGGGGCTACATTACGAATTGCCAACCCATCCATTCACCGAATGCCCTCCTTCTTCTTTTGTTTTAACGGATTATTTATCGGCATGCTTAAAAGCAGAAGAATGCCTCGCAGAAACACGGAAAAAAGAAAAATATGCACCACTTTTTCTAACATTAAAGCAAAAAGAAAAACGGTTGAAACGAAAGATTCAAAAACTAGAAGAAGATTCTTTGGAAGCCTCTGCCCATACGGAAGATGGCAAAAAAGGCGACGCCATTTATACGTTACGGGAGGAAATCAAACCAAAATCTTCCTCTTTCTCTTATGAAGGAGAAACCATTGCCTTAGATCCTTCTAAAACCTTGGCACAAAATGCAGAGGCATATTATCGCCGCGCCAAAAAAGCCAAAGAAACGTTAAAACAAAGCCAACATTTTTTAGCCGAAGCCAAAGAAGAAATGGAAACTTTGCAAACGACATTGCTTTCTTTGCCAACAGCCGACGAAAGCGTATTAGACGCTTTGTCCAAAGAATGTCTTCGTCCGCAAAAGCCAAATGCGGCTTCCAAAGCAAGCAAAAACGCTTCTTCTATTCTCTCTTCCGATGCATTGCCTTATGAAATTGTAGTCGATGGGGTACGAATTCTATTTGGCAAAAACGCCAAACAAAATTCTTTTTTGTCTTTCCTTTACGATACTGCCCCAAATCACCTTTGGTTTCATATTTTAGGACGGAGTGGCAGCCACGTGATGATTAAGGCTGAGCGTCCCTCTCCCGCTTTGATTCGTTTAGCGGCAGAAATTTGCCTCTATGAATCCAAACAAAATGACGGTGACGTCATGATGTGCGAACGGAAAAACGTTCGTGCTGGGAAGACACCAGGCGAAGCCATTGTGAAAAGTTACGAAACCATCCATTTAAAAAACGTTTCGCCCGAAACGAAACGTCTTTGCGAAACGGCAACGAAAATCCGTTCTTCTCATTAACGAGAAGAAGGAAAAGCCTTCTCATAAGCCAAAATGTCTTTGCGAATGGCTTCTTTGGCAGCCGCGGCATTACGCATCTCCTTGACCACCGTTGTTTTGCCATGTTCCAATTCTTTATATACGGTGAAAAAATGGGAGATTTCTTCGGAAACATGCGACGGCAATTCCGCGATTTCGTGAAAGTTCTGATAAATGGGGTCATGCGAGCAAACCGCGATGATTTTTTCGTCTAATTTCCCGGTGTCTTCCATTTCCAATATGCCGATTGGAAACGCTTCAGTCAACGCCAAGGGGACGATAGGTTCAGAACAAATGACGAGAACGTCTAACGGATCGCCATCTTCACTTAACGTATGAGGAATGAAGCCGTAATTCTGTGGATAATGCGTTGCCGTAAATAAAATGCGATCTAATATCAATGCGCCCGTTTCTTTGTCTAATTCGTATTTGTTTTTGCTGCCGGCACTGATTTCAATGCAGGCAATAAAACGTTCAGGGGTAATGCGTTTTTTATCGACGCTGTGCCACAAATTCATGATTTGCTCCTTGTCTCTATTTTGATTTTATCACTTCCACTATCTCTATGAAATTGTGCTAGACTATGCTTCGTGAAGAAACGTGTTCTCGCTTATCTCTTTCTTTTTCTATTATGCGCTTGCCAAGCGGAGAGCAAAGTCCCCGCGACCGATCTTTCGAAACCTTATTGGATTTATCGAAATGGCGATCTTTTTGCCGCCGATTGGGAAGAAGATACTGTGACGGATTTAACTCATTCTGACAATGCAAACGATTTGCTTTCTGAAATGGGTGACGGCACTGCCGCAACGTTTCTAAAAATATCGGATTCTTGTCATGCCTGTCAGACTTTTGAACCAACCTTAAAAAAGTTTTTGCAAACCACTTTTGTCGATTTGATTTGTTGGCGGGCACAAGATAACGATTTTCTTTCGAATCG
>CADAUN010000042.1 GCA_902791085.1 uncultured Erysipelotrichaceae bacterium
GGGAGTAACCAAATTGTTGTGTAAATGACGACGGAGGAGTCATCCTTTCCTTAGACCCCTAGGGGTCGCGCCGGCCTGCGAAAAAGCAGGATTCCTAGTACAATCGTTCTGCCACAAACATTGGAAAGGAACCCTGCATGGACAATTTTAGCGAATTGATCAAGGAAGCGATAGCCGGAGGCGACAGCCTCGAGTCGGCGATGCGCAAGGCCGCGAACCTAGCGGCGAAGGAGGCGGTGGAATCGCTCCTCCGGACGGAGGTCGAAACCCTCCTCGGCTACGGCAAATACGCCCCCGAGGGGAAGAATTCGGGCGATTCCAGGAACGGGTCCTACGAAAGGACCCTGCAGACGTCCGTCGGCCCGATAACCGTGAAGGTCCCGAGGGACAGGAACGGGGACTACTCCCCGAAGGCGCTGCCCAGATACCAAAGGAGGACGGACCTGGTCACCTCCGTCATACTCAAGCTTTATTCCTGCGGGATGACCGACGAGGAGATGAGGCTCGCCATAGGGTCGATCTACGAGGCGAATTACTCGAAATCGGCGATCTCCGCGATCACCGACGCGGTCGTCGAAGACGTCAAGCGTTTCTCGGAAAGGCCGCTTCCCAGGCGCCTTTTCGCCCTTTTCCTCGATTCCACCTACGTGCCGGTGAGGAGGGATTCGGTGGCCAAGGAGGCCATAAACATAGCGATGGGCGTCGACGACGACGGGGTCCCTTTGGTCGTCGGCTACTCCATAACCCCAGAGGAGTCGGCGGAGGCGTACAGGGAGCTCCTGGCGGGCTTCAAATCGCGCGGATTGGAGGAAGTCGAGGTCGCCGTCACCGACGGCCTTTCCGGCATCGACGAAGCCGTCTCGGAATCGTATCCGAAGGCCAAAAGGCAGCGTTGCTTCGTGCATCTGCTGCGGAACATCCTCTCAAAGGTCCGGGCGAAGGACAGGCCCGAGGCGGCGGACGACTTCATGGCCATAGCCAAGCAAAAGGACGCCGCCTCCGGCGAGGCCGCGATGGCGTCGTTCGTCTCGAAGTGGAAGGCGAGGTACCCGAAGCTGGCGATCTGGGCGGAGAAGGCCGAGAACGTGCTCACCTTCTACGAATTCCCGGAGGGGCTTAGGAAGCTCATCTACACGAACAACAGGATCGAGTCCTTCAACAAGCAGATAAGGCGCATGGTGAAGAAACAGATCCAGTTCGTGACCGAGGGGGCGTTGGAGAAGAGGATCGTCTCGCTGTTCCTGCATTACAACGACGACCCCGGAAGGAGAAAAGTGAGATGCTGGAGGGAAATCGTTGCCTATTATGAGTCAAAGTGATTAGAATTCGTATGTAGCACTGGGAATCGTTTACACAAGATTCCGGATACTCTCGAGCGGATAAACAAAAAAGTAATTTTGTCTCATTTTTATATTTTATTTCTATCGGATTGTAAAGGCGTGCGCTACGTCTCTTTCTCTTACCAAAACGGGAAAAGAACGTAATTTATCTAACCGACAATGAATTTCCGTTGAAATATGGTTTGTTTCGTTCCATTTTGATTGAAAGCGTCTTGGCTTTCTCGTTTAATAATGGCGCGATGCCGAAAGGGGGTTGCTTCGATGCTGAAATTAGATCATATTACGAAAGTTTATCAAGCCAAAGAAATGAAAGTAGAAGCGCTAAAAGGCATTTCCTTAGCTTTTCGCAAAAATGAATTTGTTTCGATTCTTGGCCCCTCGGGTTGCGGAAAGACAACCACATTAAACATCATCGGCGGATTAGATCATGCGACAGATGGTGAGCTAATGATTGGTGGCGTTTCCACCAAGAAATTCACCGATCATGATTGGGATGTTTACCGCAATCATCGCATTGGCTTTATTTTTCAGTCCTACAATTTAATCCCACAAGAAAATATTCTCGAAAATGTGGAGCTTGCCTTAGCCATCAGCGGTCTAAAGAAAGAAGAGCGGCAACGCCGCGCCAAAGAAGCCTTAGACCAAGTCGGTTTGCAAGGTATGTATTCTAAAAAACCGAATGAGCTTTCCGGCGGTCAATGTCAACGCGTTGCCATTGCGCGTGCTTTAGTCAACGAGCCAGATATTTTGTTAGCGGATGAGCCAACCGGTGCTTTGGATTCGGTAACTTCCGTCCAAATCATGGATTTGATCAAAAAGATTTCGGAGAAAAAACTCGTCATCATGGTGACGCATAATCCGGAATTGGCTAAGAAATATTCGACTCGTATTATCAATTTGTTGGATGGACGCGTTGTTGGCGATAGTAATCCATACCCTTTTGAAGAAGAAGAGAAAGAATATTTGGTTAGACCAGCGTTAACCGAAGAACAAATTGCGAAAGAAAAAGCCAAGATGTCATGGTTTACCGCGTTTAAGTTGTCCGCTAAAAATCTTTGGGCTAAGAATAAGCGAACCATCATGATTGTCTTAGCTTCTTCTATCGGGATTGTAGGGGTTTCTGCTGTTTTAGCCGTTTCGCAAGGCGTGACGGGATATATCACTGGCATGCAGGATGATATGTTGTCTGGTAACCCCGTTACGGTGGCAGAAAACAGTATTGATCTATCCACTTTAATGCAAGGAGCAACCGCAGGAACGCAAACACAAGTGGTGAAAGATTCGTGGCAAGATGGCAAAATCAACGTTCAATTCATGATTGAACAGCTGATTGATATGTCGACGAGCCTTTCTTCCGCTTCCATTCATAACAGCATTACGGAAGACTATGTGCAATTTGTGCGAGATATGCCTAAGAATTATTACAAAGCGATGGGAGAAGAATACGGCATCGATGTGAAAAATAATCTCTATACGCATACGGATATTCGCTTAGATGGCTATAGTCAGGAAGAATTAAAGCAACAACGTTATTCCATTTCCGGAATCCTTTCTGTCTGCGCCACCATTTTAGAGAACCTCGAAGATGGCAAATTTGCCTCTTATACTTCGATGATTGATCAATATGCGAATGGGATTGGTCAATGTTTAGAACAACAAGATTATGTCTTGTCTGAATATCGGGTTGTAGCCGGTCGCTATGCCACAGGTGAAAACGAATTGATGCTGGTGCTAAATCATCGGAACGAGCTTACGGATTTTAATTTGACTTTGCTTGGCTATTACAGCCAGGACGAATTTGCCAACGCGATTTACCATTACGCTGGAAAAGAAGAAAACGTGAACCAGGAATTATGGAAGAAGCAACAGACCGTGTCGCTCGATGAGCTCACTGGCAAGGAATATATCTATTATCCTAACGATTCGCTTTATTCAGTCGATCCGGATTATGATGTTTCTTCTTATCACTTAAAGCAATATGACTACGCCTTTATTGATGATGGAACTTTGAAAAATGGCGTCCCGTTAAAAGTCGTAGGGATTTTAACGCCTAATGATGACGTGCAATACGGTTGCATGAATTCTGGGCTTTATTACACGCCAGCTTTCGCGAAACGTTATCTAAATGACAATGGCAATTCTGCGATGACGACGTTCATCAAGCAATATCAGGAAACGAATCCTAATGCCTCTGGTTTTACTTCTAGTCTCATTAACGTCAACGGAACGAACATCATTTCGGGAATTGGCTATGACTACCATGTGCAATTTCCAAACGGTTTGGAACAAGAAGATCTGGATCCGAAGATTTTTCATGGTTATGGCCTCGTTGGCAATCAAGATGCGTTGCAAGGCATTTTAGCCAGCATGGCTGGAGGCAGTTCTGGTTCTGGCGGAACGGGATTAAGTGTCAAAAAACTTGCTCTTTTAAACGAACGTGATGTCGGAGGAAACCCAGTCCCCGGAACCATTAAGATTTATCCGAATAGTTTTAATGACAAAGACGATGTGACAAATTATTTGGATCGTTGGAAGGGGAGTGAAGACATTACCTTATCGACAGGCAAAGTGATTACGGCAGAAGAACGTAATAACATCAAATATACCGACAATTTAGCCTTAATCATTTCGATGGTGAATAATGTGGTGAACATCGTCACCATCGCCTTGATTTGTTTCACGGCTTTATCCCTTGTGGTTTCTACCGTTATGATTGGAATTATCACTTATGTTTCGGTAATGGAACGGGTGAAAGAAATCGGCGTCATTCGTTCTTTAGGCGGGCGAAAACGCGATGTATCTCATCTTTTCAATGCTGAAACTTTAATTATTGGAGTCGCTTCTGGCGTATTTGGGTTGCTTGTCACCTATCTTATTGAGCTGATATTGAATCTCGCCATCGGCATCCAGTTTGGGTTCTATTCGATTGCCAATCTTTCGTGGTGGACTGCGTTGATTGTCTTTATTATCGCCGTATTATTGACCATGATTGCCGGCGTTTTGCCAGCGCGTGCTGCAGCAAGACAAGATCCGGTTGTGGCATTACGAAGCGAATAAGCGTTACTTAACGAGGATACGGAAGCGTAAAGAATAGTCTTTTTCGCCATCAATTTCATATTCCGGATGAACTGGCGCTCCCCAAGAATCATCTCCTCCTACCCCGCGAGTCGCGGCAAAAAGGGAAAGATGATTTTCGTAAGGGGTAGGAAGTTCATCAAGATGTTTCGCTTCTTCTAATTGGAATTCGTCGTAAGGAAGATAATGGAAGGCAAAGGGACGCTCAAGCGCCTCAAAAACCATTTTTCGTTTTCCAAAAGGAATTTCGACATAACGGGTGTTTTCTTTGTTGCCCATTTCTTGCGGAACGGCATAAGGAAGAACTTCGTCTTTTGCACGGGAATGATAGACATCAAGAACTTTACCTGCGGAAAGATCGGGATAAGAATCCGTTGGTCCATAACCATAGTAAGAGAAATCGCCGCAATCGCGCGGGAAAGTAAAATCAATCCCAAAGCAAGGAAGGGATGGCATTCCCTTAGCTCCGTGATAACGGATTTCGATGTCAAGATAATTCCCTAAATCATAATGATAGAGAATCTCACCATAAGCCTTAACTCCCGGCCAAGAGACACGGGAGGTCATGGTATGGCCATCGTCTTTTTCTAAGAAGGAATATTGAAATTTGCTAGCCCCATAATAGAAAGAAGAAGCGAGAGGGAAGGCGCAACCGCGATCGTTATCGGTGGAAGGCCTCCATAAAACAAGACGAACAGGGGAACGTAGAATCTGCCTCTTATCAAGATAGATGGCGCTTAAAGCAGAAGTAGGGGTATTTAGGACTGAGTCTTGAAGGGAGAAAAAGAAACGGGTATTGGCAAAAGAAACGCTATGAAAATGGAGGGACCGAGCTTGCTCAATCTTTCCTTTCGGCGCCTCGGCAACATAAGTGAAACGATCTTTCGAATCATCAAAAACCCCTATTAATCCCCATTCTTTTTGGAAAACTTCGACGCGGCGAATGTGTTCTTCAGAGAAAGATAACGTTGGTAACAAAAAGGTGGTTTCGTGATGCCAAGGAATCAAAGTTCTTTTTGTTTCTACCCCATTTACCAGATCCACCAATTCTAAATGGAACGTACCCTCTGGATAGAAATTCGGATCCTCTGAAAGGTGAATTCGATCGCCATCAAAACGAATTTGGATGGGACAATATAGATTTTTCACGGCTGCTAATTTTGGCGAACGTAACGCATCTTTACGATCGGAGAAAATAATGCCGTTACAATTAAAACTGCTCGAATTCGGTGCATCATTTTCGTCACCGCCGTAAATCCAACTTTCTTTGTCGCCCCGTGGATTTTTGACGAGCAATCCTTGGTCAATCCAATCCCAGATACAGCCACCTAATGCATTCGGATAAGTACGGAACAAACGTAAATAATCATCTAAATTGCCGTTTGAATTCCCCATCGCATGGGCATATTCGCATTCAAAAACAGGTTTTTCTGGATGTTCTTGCAAATAGGTTTCTAAGTCTTTTGGTCGCTTATACATGAAGGACTTAATGTCCACATAAGGCGATAAGGAAGAATCGGTGGTCTCTCCTTCATAATGAACCAATCTCTTTTGATCTTGGGCGTGGAAATATTCCGAAGAACGCTTGAAATTGTCTCCAGACCAAGATTCATTTCCTAAGCTCCAAGCGAAAATGCAAGGATGGTTTTTATCCCGTTCATACATAGAAGAAGCACGATCTAAAGTGATGGCTGTCCAATGAGGATTTGATCCTGGCACCATTTTGGATAAGTCGCCATTGCTATTCGTCCATTGGCCATGGGCCTCTAGGCAACATTCATCCATGACGTATAGGCCTAATTTATCGCATAAGTCATAAAATTTCGGGTCGTTTGGATAATGCGAACAACGCACGGCATTGATGGAGGATCGCTTCATGCATAGCAAATCTTTTTCCAATTCTTCTTCTGGAACATGATGTCCATCATGCGAATCGACTTCATGACGATTTACCCCTTTGATCTTTAATGGTTTTCCGTTCCATAAAACTACACCATCGCGAATTTCTTCTTTGGTGAAGCCGAGATAGAAACGATTTTCTTCTTCATTGCCATCCTGGCCTTTTAATCGCAAGACCATTTCATAACGATTTGGGGTATCGCTAGACCAAGCGGCAACATTAGGAATGGTAGGGGAAAAAGAGAAACGATCTTCCGCCGTCTCTTCTTTCTTTTCCCATATGGTTTTTCCTTGGAAAAGAAGGGAAGCTAAGAGTTCTCCTTTTCCTTTCATTTTCCCTTCTAAAGAAAGAAGGCCGTCTTGATAATGATTCGTTAAATCTGTTTTGGCAGAAACATCTTCTAAGTGGAAAGAAGGAACGGCGACTAAAGAAACATCACGGAAAATGCCTGACATCTTCCAATAATCTTGACTTAGAATCCAAGAGGAGGCAGAGAAGCGAAAATTGATGAATAACAATTCGTTTTCTCCGTCTTTTAAATAGGGCGTAAGGTCAAATTCAGAGACGGTATACAGCCGCGTCGAATAACCGACAAATTGGCCATTGAGATAAACGTATAGCGCAGTTTCAAAGCCATCCAAACGTAGGAGGCAGCGTTTGCCTTGAAACCACGAAGGCAAAACAAAATGCTTCCGATAGAAGTTAACGGGGTTATGTTCCACGGCAACTTGGCCAGGGGTCAAATTCTCTTTGCCATCCCAAGGATAAGAGATGTTCGTGTAGATTAATTCTTCTGGAACTTCCATTTCAGCAGAACGGGGGAGTTCAACTTCGCGATAAGGCAATTCTTCCGTTAAAAAATGTTCTTCATAATGGGCGGCGCGGAAAAAGTCCCAAGCGCCATTCAGAGAAAAAGAGGCGGGTTGTCCTTGAATTTTGCAATTAACGCTGGCATGTTCGGGGAGAAGGTTGACGCCAATCACTTCTGGATCGGAAAGATAGGACAAAGGTAAGGGTTTCATAGATTTATCAAAATGCTTCAATGCATTTTACCATGCCGCATCAATAAGAGGTAAACAACGGTGAACGATTGTAACAAAATACCGCCTAGCATAATCCAGAAAAAATATTCGCCATGGAAAACGAAATAAAGGCCAGTGACCACTTCCCAAATGCCGACGGAGATATAAACAACGGGGCGAATGTGATTCTTAGGATAGAAAATGCAGTCGATAACGGCCAATATTCCCATCAATCCAGCAAGACCGAAATCAAAATAGACAAAGAAAGAAGGCATTTCGGTGCCTACACCTTTGGCAACATAGGTAAGGGCAAGCCAAACAATGGTCACTGTCAAAAAGATGGCAGAACAAATGGTGATTGCCAAATAAAGATTTCTACGACGGTTTAACTTTTTTTCTTGATCGGGATCGATGATGAATTTGTGTTCTTCGTATAGATATTGCACAGAGACACCAAAAAGATTAGCGATTTCATAAAGTGTGCCGGCATCGGGTAAAGAAATGCCGCGTTCCCATTTTGACACCGCTTTGTCGCTGTAATTCAATCGCTCGGCCAATTCTTGCTGAGTCCAGTTCTTTTTCTTACGAAGACCAGCAATATTTCGTGCGATGATTTCATTGATTTCCATCGGTTAAACATTAAGAGAAACCATCGATAAAATCAAGGTTCTACTTTTGGTCGAGAGGGAAAAAATGGAATTCTACTTTTCGTTTCTTTGTCTAGACGAATTCCTTTCCTAAAGTAAAAGTGGTCAGGAGGGAATCGCCATGAAAAATGAAAAGCAAAATGACCGTTTTGTCTTTGGATTAGAAATTCTGTTTACTTTCGTTTATCTTGCCCAAATCATTCAAGGTGCAATTTGGATGAATGATGGCAGCGTGGAACTAGCAGAAGCAAGGCTGATTTTACTCCAAGGCATCGGCGGCTTGTTTGTTAGCTGGTTCCCATTCTTGGTATTGCTTCTTTTTCATGTGAAATTGCATCCTGCCTTGGTCATGGGTTTAGAGCTTTTTGCTTTCATGGGCATTTATTTAGGAGAGACTTGCCGTTTTTATTATCGTTTTCCGATCTGGGATGACGTGTTACACACCTTCTCTGGCTTTGGCATGGCTTGCATTGCCTTCCATTTCCTTTATGCTTTCTTATTCAAAGACGCCAAGAACGTTAAGCATCCTATTGTGATATCCTGCTTATTCGCTTGTTTGACTTCTGTTGCTTTAGGCGCTTTGTGGGAAGTCTATGAATTTGCTGGCGATACGTTCTTTGGACTCAATATGCAGAAAAGCATTCCCGAAGCAAGCGCTTTGTGGAATGGTGGCGCCGCCAACCTTCCTTTGAACGGAACGGATGAAGAAATCGCTGCCTTCTTCCGTAGCCCAGAAGGCTATCGCTATGCTTTGCTCGATACAATGGGAGATATTGTGGAAGACGTCACCGGCAACGCTATCTTTGCTGTCTGCGCTTCACTTGTTTTCGGTGTTTTCCATCGGCAACCTAGCGTTATGGTGGTTAAAGCGCAGTTCAAAGAAGAAAAGAAGACACAAGAAAAATTAGCTTAATCAGCATTGCTTTGCCATGTATTTTCCTTTTTCTATTTTTGAGCGAATAACTTGGAACCGACAATTTGATCTAGCACTGTTATGACGTGCGCATAGTCGACGTAGGTTGTTAAAAGCATAGCAGTAACGTTGTTGTAATCTGACTTGAAGAAGTCGCTTTCTTTGATTCTTTTTAAAGCGCCATTGATTTCACATCCAGCCCTTGCCGAAATGCAACGGCCATCTTTCATTCTGTCTTTTCTTACCGCTTCGACTAGATTTTTTAACACGGGATTGGTTATATCGATCTTGCTGATGATTTTATATAAGTCATATATATGACGCGAATTGCGCGTCGCTTCTCGCCTCTCGTAATAATCGCATATGGCGAAAACCTCATCAATGAATGTTCGCTCTAATTTTTGAACGCACATATCAAATGGGCATAGATTAAATTCTATGGCCTCTTCTTTGCGGCCGTGGTCTAAGAGCCAATCGCCGATCAGCGAATTGATTGGTTTTATCTCATCGGGATAAGGCTTTTGATAAAATGCCATCTCCACTTGGATAAAAGGTTTAATGCTTGGAGAAGGGAATATTGTTGGATATTCAATATAATAACGATTGAAACTGCCGTGAGAATGCTTTTCCACTTCGTTTCGATTCACAATCGGAAAATTCAAACTGTCACAAGTGGTTATTATCGTTTTGTTCGCCTTGGTGTTGTGGCTTCTCCCAAAATACTTTATGTTCAAACTCAAATCGATGTCTTCTGAAAAGCGATCGATCGCTTTATAAGCGTGGCTACAGCTAGTTCCTCCTTTGAATCATAATCCAGGGATCGCTTGATTTAATTTAGAAAGTAGGAAGATAAC
>CADAUN010000043.1 GCA_902791085.1 uncultured Erysipelotrichaceae bacterium
GGAGTTTGGAGCGATGTTATCGACCTAGATCATTCTCACCCTGAATTAGAGGAATATTTGTCGGATTTATTGCTAAAACGTGTCCAAGAAGGTGTGGATGGGTTTCGCTTTGATGTCGCTTCTTTAATTCCACCTTCTTTCTTCTCGTTAGCCAAACGAAAATGTCAAACCGTCAATCCAGACGTAATCTTTTTAGGAGAAACGGTGGATTCTTGTTTTTTGAATGCAGTCCGTTCCTTGGGATTTCCTGCCTATAGCAATGCCGAATTGTTTTTGTCGGGATTGGATATGGCATACCATTATGCTTCATGGCAGTGGTTACGCGAATTCTTAGAAACCAATGACGAGAAGTGTTTGGCTGCCTATCGTTCTGCTTTTAACGTAGAAGCGGCCATGACGCCTAACGACGGCATCATCGTCAGGGCGGTCGAAAATCATGACAACCGTCGCATCGCTTCTTATCGTCAATCGCCCTCTTTTGCCAAAAATCTTCTCGCTTTCTCTTCTTTCACGCGCGGACCGATGTTCTTGTATATGGGAGAAGAAGATCGTGCTGAAAAATTGCCTTCCTTGTTTGAAAAAGAGACCATCGATTGGCATCACGACAAAGACTGCCTCGCCTTTGTGAAACGATTGATCGCCTTAAAAAAGCGGCCGGAAAACGAAACATTGTTAACCAGTATTGCTTTGCCTAGCTCTGGAGAAACGTTGCTCATCGAAAACACCTATTCTAATCATCGCGAATATGGCTTTTTCAACCTAAATGAAAAGCCAGTCATGATGGACGTTCCTTCTCCCTTACAAGGAAAGACCATGATCGATTTGTGGAACCAAAAAGAAACGACATTAGGAAAGCAAATCCTAGTCGATTTGCCTTTCATGGTAAGCGAAAAAGAAAAATAGTCACCACGAAAAGAACGTCTTGCCTCATTACGCCTTCAAAAAGGCGAAAGTTTTCCACCGTCTGCCTATGAAAACATTTCTCTTTGTTTTCTCCACAATCTTTGTGAATTGAAGGATTGTGAATTTGGTGGATAAGGTATTTTTAATTCGATGAACAGAAATCTTTTCTTATATAGAAAAAGGTAAGTAAATCTAAGAAAATCATTTTCTCCACATTGCGGTATTTCAGGAAAAGTTTTCCACTATTTGTCCACCATTTTAATTTTGTGGAAAACTCCTTTTCTTCGACCTGTTGTGATGTTTCTAGAAGAAAAATTGTGGAGAAAACATTTTCGTCCCGATTTTTATCGAAATTTATCCACAAAATCATTACAATTACTCAAGGTATTTTTTATGAGTGATAAGCCTTCTACATTAGTTGCCATTTGGGATCAAGCCTTGCCGTTGTTGCAAAGAGAATTTGGCGATGACCAAGCTTTCGCCACGTTTTTAGGCGATTCTTACATTGATCATATCGACGGAGGAGAAGTTTTTGTTGTTGTCAATTCCTCGGTGGCAGAGACAGTTCTGCAACAAACGAAATATCAGACAATGGTGAATGAGGTGCTACAACGCATCACGGAATCCAATTTCGTAGCGCGTTTTGTCACCGCGGACAAACTTTCGTCGTATCGTAACGAAAAAGAAGTAGAAAAGCCTCAATATTTTGCCGATTCTATCTTGAATCCCAATTATACCTTTAAAAATTTCGTCACCGGCCCTTCTAATCGCGAAGCGTTTCAAGCCGCTTTAATCGCCGCGCAACAGCCAGGCAAGCTTTATAACCCGATTTTGATTTACGGCGATTCTGGATTAGGAAAAACCCATTTGTTGCACGCGATTGGCAACGCGACCAAAGAGAAATATCCAAAAATGCGCATTCTTTACGTCCACGCGCAAGAATTCTTGGATGAATATATTAAATATGTAAAAGGAGACAAAGAAGGCGCCTCCATTGTTGATTGGTTTAAAAACTCGGTAGACATGTTGTTAGTGGACGACGTGCAATTCTTATCCAATAAGAAAGCTACCGAAGAGACTTTCTTCTCGATTTATAACAATTTTTATCAGAACGGCAAACAAATCGTTCTAACGTCCGATCAACACCCCTCAAAATTAAACGGTTTAGACGATCGGTTAAAGTCCCGTTTTGTGCAAGGGCTGCCTTTATCCATTCATGCACCAGAAATCGAAACTTGCGTCAATATCTTAAAAACAAGAATACAAGCCAACAATTTGAACATCGGCGACTTTGATCCTGCCGCGTTAGAGTTCTTGGCCAGGCGCTTTGGCAAGAATGTGCGTGAGCTCGAAGGTGCGTTTGACCGTCTTTTGTTCTATACCATCAACATTCATCCCATGAAACACATCGATTTAGAAACGGCGATGCGTTCGGTTTCCGGTCTTGTGGATGTCAAAGAAGACGAAGAAAAATTATCCGAACAAAAAATCATCAATACGGTGGCGGATTATTACAACCTTGCTCCATACCAAATTCAAGGGAATGTGCGCACTTCTCAGATTGCTATGGCGCGGCACATTTCAATGTATCTAATCCGTGTTTTGATGGACGTGCCATTCCAAAAAATCGGGCGTTTCTTTGGTGGCAAGGATCACGCGACGGTGATGAACGGTGTAAACAAGGTGGAAAAGTCGTTAAAAACTGACACTGCTCTATCGCAAGCCGTAAATGAACTAAAAGCGCGGCTAAAGAAATGAGGCCATCGTAAGAATCGAGAAAATGCAAAAAGACGAAAAGAACAAGAAACAACAGGAAAACGCAAGTTTTCCACTTTGTTCACCGTACTTATTGTTAGTATTATTATAAAAGAAAGAATAGGGAGATAGATATGCGCTTCACGATCAATAAAAATGAATTTTTGAAAGGATTGCTCATTGCCTCTCACGCCATCAGTGGCCGTAGCCCCAATCCAACGTTACTTTGCTTCAAGTTAGAAATGACGGCAAAAGGATTAGAAGTCACTGCTGATAACGACGACATTGCCATTTGGACTTTGATTCCTTTAATGAATGGCGAAAAAGAAATTATTCGTAATTACACTTTTGGTTCTACCCTTATCGTCGCCAATCTTTTGACCAAAGCAGTGCAAATGATGGAAGGTGAAGAAATCTCTCTTGAAGTCATTGATGATCGCATTGCCAAAATCGGCGATGGCAAAACAGACTATTCTTTGAATTGCCAAAATGCAGATGAATATCCTGACATCGATTTAGAAAAATCTGGCAATATCTTCTCCATTCCTTGCTCTGATTTAACGAAACTTGTGGAGACCACTGCTTTTGCCGCCTTGGACAAAAATACGCGACCCATTTTGATGGCAATCAATCTTCGTGGCGAAGCAGGACGTTTGACTGCCACTGCAACAGACTCCGCCCGTCTTTCGCGAAAATCTATCGAAATCGATCCTTCTATCCGCTTCTCTGCGAATATTCCCGCGAAAACCTTGTCGGAAGTTGTTCGTCTTTTCGAAGGTTGCATCGACGTAGAAATCGCCGCCAGCGAACAGAAGATTATTTTTAGTTTCGCCAACACTATCGTAAAAAGCCGTCTTATTGCTGGTGATTACCCTGTCTCCAGTTCCATCATCCCCACCAACTTCAATTACCGTTTGGATGTGTCCGCTCCGCAGCTCTTAAGCGCCATCAGCCGCGTTTCTATTTTGTCCACCGATCGCGCCGCGATTGTAAAACTGTCAATGGGGCCAGAGGGCGTTTCTGTTTCTTCTTCCTCTGATCAAAACGGAAGCGGAGCTGAAGAGATCTCTTCCTTCCGTTATGAAGGCGAACGCTTGGAAGTGGCATTTAACGCCTTGTTTGTCTCGCAAGCGATCCGAGCGGTCGTTTCCGACGACGTGCAAATGAAATTCATCGGCGAAATGAAACCATTCGTCGTAGTGAATCCAAACGACGATTCTGTGGTAGAGCTTATCACTCCGATTCGCACCCGTTAGTCCTTCCTTTACTAGGTGGCGATTTTATCGCCGCCTTTTTTCTTTTTTTTCACAAGATAAAAATCGGAAATCCCTTTTAATGGGGCAAAAACGGCTTTCTTATGCAAAAAACGGCACAAGATAAGGATAGAGAGCGCAAAATGAAAGAAAATGCAAAATCGAGCCGTTTTTCGCTCGATTTTTGTTGGCGAAGTTACTACGTAGTAGTAAACTATTAACGAGGTTAGAAGATATATGGCAGAGCCGAAAAAGATTCTCATTCACACCGATTACATCACCCTCGGACAGCTTTTGAAGTTAGCTCGTATCGTGGAAGAAGGCGGAGAAGCTAAAGCCTATCTCGCCACTCACGAAATTAAAGTCAACGGAGAAAACGAAAATCGCCGAGGACGGAAATTGCGAGTGAATGACAAAATCGAACTTCCGGATCTGACTGTCGTACTGGTCGATCAATGATCGTTACACACCTCGAATTGCAGGATTTTCGTAGCTACCCCTCCGTTTCTCTTGACTTCGTTCCGAGCACGAACGTAGTAACTGGACCTAACGGAAGCGGAAAGACGAATCTTGTCGAAGCGATTTATTATTTATCGCTTGGAAAAAGTTGGCGTACGAATGACACCTCGGCATTAATTCGTCGAGGCGCTTCGTTTGCTCTCGTGCGCGCGGATGTGCGCGAGGACGAACTCCATCGTCGTATCGAAATCCTCATCACCCCGCAAGGAAGGAAAATTTCCCTGAATGGAAAGGCGATCCGCCGTCTAAGCGAATTGTCACGCCTGGTAAATGTTGTTCTCTTCTCACCAGAAGACACCAGCATCTTCAAAGGATCCCCATCAGAGCGAAGGAACTTCCTCGATGTCTCCTTGTCCAAACAATCGCTAGACTATTTCTCTTTGATTGGGAAATACAATCGATTGCTCCAAGAGAGAAACGCCGCTTTAAAAAGCCAAGAACCGGACAAAACTTATCTTGAAGTCTTAACGGACCAACTCATTGAAGTCTCAGAACCGATTGCGCATTATCGCGGCATCTACGTTGACGAATTGAATCGCGTTCTTTCTCCCGTTACTAGTCGTTTATACGGCAATAAACGGGTTGCCGCTCTTCAATATCGCCCCTTCATCAAAAACCCCGATTTCAAATCCGCCGCCAAAAAAGCGTATCATCGGGCGTTCGAAAGCGACCTATATCACAAAGTGACATCGGTTGGTATTCATCGGGAGGACTTTTCATTGCTTCTCGAAGGAAAAGACATCGCTGTCTATGGTTCGCAAGGAGAAAATCGACTGGCTTCTATCGCCCTTAAATTGACTCCTTATTTCTTGATTGAGAATCCTGCTAAGAAGCCCTTAGCTGTTCTCGACGACATTTATAGTGAGCTAGATGCTTTCCATGCAGAAAGACTCACCGAATTGATTCAAAGCCTTGGCCAAGCGTTTGTTACTTCGGCCGAAGCGACGATAAGCGGTGCTGCGACAATCGATGTCGCTATGCACCATGCCACGAGGAGGAAAGAAAATGATGGCAGATGAGGAAAAGAAGGAAGTGAATCTCACGCCCGAGAAATCGGAAGAAGAGATTCAAAAAGACGAACTCTTGCGTGCCGCCAAAGAAAGCGGCGTCAGTGAAGAATCGCTTCGTGAAGAGGATAAATTCACTTACAAAAAAGAAGACGTCACAAACGAAAAAGCAATCGAGAAGGCAGACGCCAACTATACAGCCGAAAACATTCAAGTTCTAGAAGGGCTGGAAGCGGTGCGTAAACGCCCGGGCATGTATATCGCGACCACCGCAAGCGCCGGTCTTCACCATTTGGTGTGGGAAATCGTCGACAATTCTATCGATGAAGCTTTGGCTGGCTATTGCGATCACATCGAAGTCACCATTGAAAAAGACAACTCTATTACCGTTGCCGATAATGGACGTGGCATTCCGGTTGATATCGTTGCGAAGAGCGGACTTTCCGGTGTTGAAACGGCTTATACGATTCTCCACGCCGGCGGCAAGTTCGGCGATGGTGGCGGTTATAAAGTATCCGGTGGCTTACATGGCGTCGGCGCTTCTGTTGTAAACGCCCTTTCTAGTCTTTGCGAAGTGACAGTCTACAAAAATGGTGGCGTTTATTACGTCAAATTTGTGGATGGCGGAAAAATCACCGAGCATTTGAAACGAGTCGGGGATTGTGACGAAACGCAACACGGTACCACCGTTCATTTCCTTCCAGACCCCTCCATTTTCACCGAAACTACCGTTTATAATTACGAAACCATCAAAAACCATCTTCGTCAGATGGCATTCTTAAATGGCGGCGTTCGGATCACTTTAACGGACCTCCGTCCTGAAACCCCTGTATCGGAAACATTCCAATACAATGGCGGGATTAAAGAATATGTTGCCTTCATCAATCAAGGCCGTTTGCCAGTCAATAATGAAGTTCTTTATGCCCAAGGAGCGGAAGAAGTCACTTTATTAGATGGGCAAACCGAACGAATTTATGCCGAAGTTGCTTTGCAATGGACAGATTATTACAACCATGATGGCGTCTATTCCTTCTGCAACAACATTTCCACCAAAGAAGGCGGCACTCACGTGGAAGGCTTCAATTTAGCTCTAAACCGCGTGATTAACGATTATGCCAGAAAGGCGAAGTTATTAGACGACAAGTCTTCGAATTTCACCACAGATGACTGCCGCGAAGGATTAACGTGCGTAATTTCGGTAAAACACCCGAACCCTCAATACGAAGGGCAGACTAAGACGAAGTTAGGCAATTCCGAAGTCCGTAAAATCGTTTCTACGATTGTGGGCGACTATCTTCAACAATATTTCTTAGAAAATCCTGCGCAAGCGAAGCTCATCGTAGAAAAAGTTCGTTTGGCCGCCAATGGCCGTATGGCTGCTGCCAAAGCGCGCGAATCCACGCGGAAGAACGCATTAAGCGTCACCACGTTGCCGGGCAAACTCGCTGATTGCTCTTCGAAAGATCCTGCCGAATGCGAGCTTTACATCGTCGAAGGTAACTCCGCCGGCGGCTCCGCCAAGACGGGGCGCGATCGTCGTACACAAGCTATCCTTCCGCTTCGTGGCAAAATCTTAAATGTTGAAAAAGCCAATGAGGAACGCATTTTCAAAAACGCCGAAATCGGCAACATGATTACTGCGATAGGCGCGGGAATTCGTGAAAATTTCGATGTTTCCAAAATCCGTTACCACAAAATCGTCATTATGACCGATGCTGATGTTGACGGTGATCACATCCGTATCCTCTTGTTGACGTTCTTCTACCGCTTTATGAAGCCTTTGCTGGACGGCGGATTTGTTTACATCGCGCAACCGCCGCTATACAAAATCGATCTTAAAGGTCAGGCTTATTACGCCTATAACGATGAACAATTAGAGAAATTAAAGAAATCGCTGAATTTAAAGCCGGGTTATCCATTCCAACGTTATAAAGGTTTGGGCGAAATGGATGCGCAACAACTTTGGGAAACCACCATGGATCCAGCTGCTCGTAAGATGATTCGAATTACGGTAGATGATGCCGCCATGGCGGATAAGGCCTTTACCGACCTCATGGGGGATGACGTACAACCCCGTAAGGACTTCATTTCGCAAAACGCGAAATTCGTCCAAAACCTCGATATTTAATGAAGGGAGAAGCATATGGCAGACGAAGAAAAGAAAATGGATTCCTCCGCAAAAATTAACGATAACAACGCGGAGACCGCCGGAGATTCTTCCGCCGGGGCAGTTGCAGGCATCGTGCCTGGCTTAATTGATCGCGAAATCACAAATGAAGTTCAAACCGCTTTCTTAAGCTATTCGATGTCCGTCATCGAAAGCCGTGCGATTCCTGATGTTCGTGATGGTTTGAAGCCAGTTCAACGCCGCATTATCTTCGGCATGAACGAATCAGGCATGCAACCCGGAAAACCTTATAAGAAATCAGCGCGTATTGTTGGTGACGTCATGGGTAAATATCACCCTCATGGCGACGCGGCACTTTATGGAACTTTGGTTCGTATGGCGCAGCCTTTCGCCATGCGTTATACCCTAGTCGATGGCCATGGTAACTTTGGTGACGTCGATGGCGACGAGGCCGCCGCTATGCGTTACACCGAAGCGCGTATGACAAAACTTGCTGTCGAAATGGTTCGTGATTTGGATAAAGATACTGTCGACTTTGTGGATAACTATGATGGTACCGAGCGCGAACCGAGCGTTTTGCCCTCTCGTTTTCCAAATCTCATTGTGAATGGCTCCGAAGGCATTGCCGTCGGTATGGCGACCAACATGCCAACGCATAACTTAACCGAAACCATCAATGCGGTTATTGCTGTGGCAAAGAACCCCCAAATCACTCCTTTGGAATTGATGCAAGGGTATATTTACGGACCAGACTTCCCAACGGGCGGGGTGATTCTCGGCCGGCAAGGAATCTTAGATTATTTCACCACCGGCACCGGAACGGTTAACATTCGCTCGAAATACAACATCGAAGAATCGGAAAACGGAAAAGCATCTATCATCATTACGGAAATCCCATATCAAGTGAACAAAGCAGCCATGATTGAAAATATGGCCTCTTTGGTTCGAGAAAAGATTATTGATGGCATCACTGACATTCGTGATGAATCTTCTAAGGAAGGAATCCGTGTTGTCATCGAAGTCCGCCGTGATGCAATTCCCGAAGTGGTTGCCAACAACTTATTGAAACACACCCAGATGCAAACGACTTACGGCGTCATCAATCTTTGCTTGGTGAATGGCGAACCGAAAGTTCTAGGCATTGTTCCCTTGATTCAAAACTACATCGATTTCCAAATGGATGTTTTGACTCGCCGGACGAAATTTTTGTTACAACGCGACACCGACCGCGATCATATTGTCGTTGGCTTGATTTTGGCCCACGACAACATCGATGAGGTGATTCATATCATCCGTGGGAGTAAAACCGATGAGGAATCCGCGGCAAAATTAAACGAACGCTTCGGATTATCCAAGCCGCAAACAGACGCTATTTTGTCGATGACACTCCGCCGTTTGGAAGGTTTGGAACAAGACAAATTACAAGCCGAGCATGCTGAATTAACCAAAAACATTGCTCATTACAACTGGCTTCTCTCTGATCGCGCCAACATTATGGGCATGATGATTGATGAATTAACGGAGATTCGTAATAAATACGGAGACGCACGTTTGACCGAAATTTCAAACGAAGCCGCCGATATTGACAATGAAGATTTGCTCCCGCAAGAAAACATCATCGTGGTCTTGACGAAAAAAGGATATTTAAAGCGGATGTCTGAAGACACCTTCCGCACGCAAAATCGTGGCGGACGCGGCGTTAAAGGCATCACTACCACCGCCGGCGATATGGTTCATTTGATGATTCACACCAAAACCCATACCGACATCATGTTCTTCTCGAGCCTTGGCTTTGTCTATCGTCTCCGCGGATATCAAATCCCCGATGGTGAGCGCAATTCCAAAGGCGTTCCTGCCATCAACTTCTTAAATTTGGCACAAGACGAAAAGATTGTTGCCATCGTTCCGTGCGATGAGTACCCAGAAGGCGAATATTTGTTCTTCGCCACAGTAAGCGGCGTGGTGAAACGCACTGCTTTAACCGAATTCTCGTCCATCCATACGAATGGCAAGCGCGCGATCAATTTGCGCGAGGGCGATGAACTTTTGGATGTGAAAAAGACTCACGGGCACGACATCATTTC
>CADAUN010000044.1 GCA_902791085.1 uncultured Erysipelotrichaceae bacterium
GTTATTAATGTTGCTTTGCCATGAGGCCCCGCACCCCGACAAACAAATCGAGCAAAGCAGCCACGGCAGAAGCAATACCCGCTGCCAAATAGCCCCAGCCAAGCGAAACAGTAGCGTTCGAAATATTTTGTAGCCAGAAGCTTCCGGCAATGACAGAAGACAGGAAGAAAAGAAGTGCGCAGACCGCGCAAATCAAACCTGTTAAGAAATTTAAGAACGCGCCAAATTTGCTGCCGAAAAATCCAGTAATTGCGCCAATCACTCCAAAGAAAGCGGCAATCAATAACAAAACGAACCAAGCAATCATGGCACCATGAGGATCATTCAATTGCATGGCCTCATTGCCAAAAACCAAATCGTAACCGATAATGGCATCGCCAGTAGAACTGGTTAAACCCGTGCCTAACGGAAAGAGCAATGCGGCAATAATGCCACAAAGAGCAAGCAAGCTTAAGAAACCTGGTAAAATCGTTTTCTTCTTCATAAATCGTACCTCATTCGATGCGGAAACAAGCATTATCTTACTCGTTATGGTATTTCGCTTCAAGCGAACATGACGAAAGATATTCCGTTATTATTGATTGGAGAAAAAAGAAAAATGCGAAATTTGTTCCTGTTGCACAAAAATATTTCCTTTGCCTTTGACCCGTCTGATAGTATCCTAAAAATGCATTACCTTAGCATCATTTCTCGCCAAAGCAAAAAATAATCATTGAAATTTGGGGGTCGTGGTGTAATGTAACCTATGCCTTTTGCGCTAAAGGGGGATTTTTATGTTCAAAAAAACAAAGGTTATAGCGCTTCTCAGCGCATCGACGCTTGGCCTTATGATCGCTTCTTGTGGTGGTAATAACCCCACGGAAGACTCATCTGTAGCTTCCATTGTCGCCGCTTCTCGTATTCTCCATGATTCCCTTCCCGACACTGAAGTCGGTATCGTCATTAATTTGGATGAATACATCACGATTCAATATCGCGATAATACTCGTTCGCATAATTTTGAAGTGACTTCCACGAATAACAAAGTCACCATCGACGGCCATCATGTCAGTGCTTCCGAAGCGGGAACTTACCAATTGACCATTACGGCTGGCACACTGATTTCTCGATTGAATTTCAACGTGGTCACCGAGGAGCAATTGGAATTGTCTGAATTCTTGGCTCCGTTAGCAGAAACGCCGAAGAACTATCGCATCACCCTAGGTGAAAGCATGACGGATTATCTTTTCAGTTACTTCCACACTGAGAATTATGTTGCGATTTTCTCAGAAGATGATCCGCTTCACTCTGATTACGGAAACACTTTACTTGCCAAATTGTCCGACGGTCATGCCTATTGGGGTGAGATTGTAGATGACGGAAAAGGCGGTATCAAGGCCTCTTTTGATCCCGGCTATGCAAGCTATGACAATTATTACCTCACGATGGACATGTCGCTTGAAGCTTCTTCCTTCTCTTATGAAGAAGTCGACGGCAAGCAAAGACTTGTGAGTGATACAAACTTCGAGCAAAACCTCTTAAATTACGGTGCCAGCCAATTGCCTGAGCGCAAAGGTTTGGATTACGATGGTGCCATCTATCTAGGATTAAAAGACACCGATCATGACGGGGTAAAAGACACGGCATTCTTCGATTGCCAAGTCTCTTCCTCCACCAAAGGACAAGGCTCATACGCGGTGATTGGCCTTTCTAATATTGGGAACGCCAATTTAAACTGGATGGAAGATGCCATTACGGACAACGCCTATGTTCCTGCCGTCATCCCCGCCACCGAAATTACCACCGCATTTGCCGCTTTGAGCAATGGGCAAAATTACACCATCACGACGGATATCTTCTCCGCGGATAAAGATGGCAACGAAGTCAATCCCGCTGATAGCAACGATGGCGCTTTGGCAATCTTTGGCAGCAAACATAACAAATTCACACAGAAGTTCACCGCTGATGGCGTGATTGCCACACATGAACAAATCGAAACCACAGTCGGTAGTGATGGCAAAATCACGGTTGCAGACGACTTCACTTTAGCGAATGAATATGCGATTTGGGATGACGACACAGCGACTTATCGCGCTTCCTATGACAAAGACAATAAGAAGATGAACGACGCTACCAAGTTACAAAGCCCGGACAAAACCGATTATCAAAACGTTTATGACTCTGGCGCGTTAAATTCTCTCAGTGCTCGTGCAGTCACTTCTGCCGCCGTAGATTCCACCGTTTGGACGAAAAAGACCACAAACGAAGACGGAACCATCACCTTCCAAGGGCAATGCGGCGACAACGATGGTGAAAACGAGGTCACTGATACTTTGTTCCAACAGCTCTACGATATGAACGGCTTTAGCACCATTGGCACAAAGTTTGGCGCTGCCGTTGACTTCACTTCCGGAAAAGGTTCATTGATTTCGCAATCGAATTATGATGCTTTCATCGTCAATCCGACAACGAATGAAATTTCTATCAAAATCACTGCCAATTTGCCTTTCAGTGATGTGTCTAACCGCTACGTTGGTATGAATATCACGATTTCTAATGTCGGAACCACCACTAACGATTTCTCGACCTTCACCATTGCCGCCTAAGGCTAGACCTTAGGCCGGCTTGGCTAAAGAAAAGAAATACGTTTATCACAAACAAAAAAGAAAAGGGGAAATTATGAAAAAGAATGCATGGAAATTTGGAATTGCTTCTGTAGGAGCCATCTTGGTTCTCGCCGGATGCAATAACACCACCTCCACCGCGACCTACACTTACAATACCGCTTTGTCATCTTCGCCAGCAACTTGGAACGTCCATAACTGGCAAACGAGCGACGAATCCTATATCAATAGCTTCACGGAAATCGGTCTTTATGACTGCATTTTAAACAACGCTAAGAATGGTTATGTCTTTGTGCCTGAAATGGCAGCGGATATGCCTCGGAGCATCAAACCAGAAGATGTCTCAGAGGAAGAATTGAATCGTTATTATGCCGATGCCGGTAACATCTCGAACGGCATGGTGTGGGACATCCCGTTAAATCACGATGCCCGGTGGGAAGATGGCAAAGAAATTAAGGCAGCCGATTATGTTGACTCCATGGAGTTGCAATTAAATGCGGATTACGCAAACTTCCGTGCCGACTCTTATTTCACAGGCAACTTCATCCTTGCCAATGCAGAAAACTATTATAAGCAAGGGCGTTCCACCATCGAATCACTCTACAAATATTTGGATGAATCTAAGGGCGATGTCCCCAATTCTACCGGTGTCTATTATTTAAACATCGGCAAAGGCAGCGCCTATACCGAAGCGATTGGTGGCAGCGGTGACACGACTCTTTATACCTTATTGAATCAATTGCCGCAATCGGGAACGGCAGCCAAATTAGCGGCCGATCGTATCATTACCGCTTATAGCTACTATCTATGGAAATTGACAGACCATACGCAGAGCAAAAACTACACCACTTGGTTAAATGTCAATGAAAAAAACGATCCAACGCAAGTCAGCCAAACTTTGATTGAGGGTGACAATGTCGACTTGGACATCGAAGCCTTTAACACTGGTTTCAAAAATGCGCAAGGCGAAGATGAGCGAATCAGGACCATCAAATCTAACACAGAAAAATGGTCTGATAACAACAGCGAGGTTTATACGCGCGATATGTTCGAATCGGACATGTTGACTTTCGTTAAATCCGTGGGACGCGTTGGCCCTTCCAACAAATCTTGGGCGTGGAAGTTACCGCTTTTCACTGCTGTATTCACCTACGAAGGCGCGACTTTAACCAAAGAAGACATTGGCATCAAAGCCATCGATGACTACACGTTACGGATTTATCTTGCCAAAGCCATCACACCTTTGAACTTAAAATTCTCCTTAACGGGCAACTGGCTCGTCAATGTCGATTTGTACAAAAAATTAACCGTCACTCTTGCGTCTGGTGCCTTGGCCACGACTTACGCGACTTCAAAAGTCGAAAATTATAAGTCCTACGGTCCTTATAAACTCACTTATTTCGAAGCAGGAAAACGATTCGAAATTAAACGCAACGATCAATGGTATGGCTATCACGATGGCAAACATGAGGGTCAATTCCAAATGGACGAAGTCATCACCCACATCTATTCGGATCACACCACCGCCCTTCAAGAATTTATGGCCGGTCGTTTGGATGACATCGACTTGACGGTCACTGATGTCCGTAAATACGGTGCTTCGGAGCGTTGCCAGACCACTTATGAATCCTATACGCAGAAGATTTCGTTTAACTCTGATTATTCGAAATTAAGAAGTCTGCAAGGCGGCAACGAGAACAAAACCATTCTCTCGAATATGAATTTCCGTAAAGGCTTATCCTTGGCGTTAAATCGCACGGAATTCGCTTCGCAAGCCACCTCTGGTTCGAAAGGCTTCACCGGACTCTTAAATGACTTATATTTGGCGAACAACGCCACCGGTGAATCTTATCGCGCAACGGATCAAGGCAAGAGCGTTTACAAACAGGTCTATCAACACCTTGGCGGCGACACTATCGACGAAACAAACGGCCCAGCCCTCTCCGTAGACAAGGTCGGATTCAATCGTGCTCTAGCCATTGAATATGTCACCAAAGGTTTAGAAGAAGAATTAAAGTCCACCAAGAGTGGCCACCTTGTTGCAGGGAACATCATCAGCATCGAATTCCGTGTTTATGATGACAGCTCCGAAAACACCATTGCCGCTTATAACTACATCAACACGACTTGGACCGCTATTGTTCGCGATGCCGTCGCTAAATTAAAGACGCGCGGCGTCCTTGCTGACAATCAAAACATTGATTTCAATCTCTCAATGGTCAAAGACATGGACTATTACACAACCGCGAAAAATGGTGGTTATAACATCATCTTCTCTATTTGGGGAGGCGCTGCTGTCAACCCTTATGGATTAATGCAAGTCTATTGTGACAACACCTTTGAATCTTGCTGCGAATACGGCTTCAAAGGTCATCAAGCTGAAACCATGTTAGATATCGACGTTGACGGTGATGGCACCATCAACACCTCCACCGAACGTAAGTCCTTTGATGCTTGGTATCGTGCGATCGACAGCGGCGACGAATATAACGAAGCCAAATTCGGCGACGAAGTCTCCGAAGGCGATCCGAATTATGAAGCATGGAAAGAAACACATGACAAGAAACTAACTGTTTTAGCGGGGTTAGAGGCTGGCATATTAAACCGCTTCGAAGCCGTCCCGTTAGTTGCTCGTGGCACCAGCTCCTTGCTTGGATTTAAAGTGGAAAATGCGACGAATACTTATGTGTCCTTGGTCGGATACGGTGGCATTCGTTTCATGAAATTCAACTACACAAACTCTGGTTGGGATGAATACTGCAGGCAAAATGGCGGCGATCTCAGCACCCTTTATCAAAACTAATCCTCATCCTTTATTTTCCGCATCCTGACTCTCATAGGGCAATCCCCTATGAGGGTTATTCATGAAATCGGCAATTAAAATGAAACCTACAAATCAAAATCAGCAAGAAACAACAAATTCAGAAATGGCAAAAAAAGAGCAACATCCAACCACATCATTTTGGGGATACCTCAAAAGATTTTTTGTTAGCATCGCTCATTTTTTCATGCGAAAAGACATCAAAAGCACGTTCGCTTATATTGGCAAACGTTTGATTTTGATGGTTTTTACTTTCTTAGTCATCTTCTTTATCTGTTTTGTGCTGGTACGTCTTTTGCCGATTTCCGTGGATACAGGCATGAAAGACCAGGCGACCTTCTATAAGCAAATGGTGGCGCAAGGACGTTATGTCCAAAACAAAGACGGCACTTATTCCCCGATGCCCATCATGCAACAGCTTGGTAACTTCTTGGCCAACTTATTCTCAGGGGCAGCCAATCCTTGGGGTTTCTCTTACCACATTGAATGGTTGGCTTCGCCCGATCAAATTATGGGCCGTCAACTTCCTCCGACCGTATTAATCAACATTTATTCCATGTTGATTTCGATTCCGTTAGGCTTAGGCCTTGGCACCTTCATGGCTTTAAAGAAGAACAAATGGGAAGACCATGTCTTAAATGTTTTGGTCATGCTTTTCATTTCGGTTCCTTCCTTCATTTATGCCTTCTTGTTGCAATATCTATTTGGCTATGTTTGGAATGTGTTGCGTCCAACGGCCGAGAGCGCGAATGCCGTCGGCGGTTATTTCTCTTGGCGTTATTTCACTTCGATTATTTTGCCAATCTTGTCCATGACCTTCGGCTCGATTGCTGGATATGCCCGATATACTCGCGCGGAATTAACCGAAGTTTTAACCTCTGACTTCATGTTATTGGCCCGCACGAAAGGATTAACCCGCGCTCAAGCGACCGTGCGTCACGCCTTCCGTAATTCCATGGTTCCGATTTTCCCGATGATTTTAGGCGAAGTCATCTCGGTTCTTTCTGGTTCGATGATTATCGAAAACATCTTCCAAGTAAACGGTGTCGGCGGACTTTATTTACAATCCATTCAAACCCGTGATTTCGATGTCTTCCAATATGTTTCTATGTTCTATATCTTAATCGGCTTATTGGGCACCTTGGTGGTGGATATCTCTTACGGCATCGTTGATCCGCGAATTCGTATGGGAGGCAAAAAATAATGGAAAACGAAACCAATATCAATCTTGTTCCTGCTTCCCCTCTTGAAGGAAAGCATCCGGCAAAAGAATTATTCCAGAAATCCAAACGCGATGATGCAGCCATGCACGATCAAGCGTTTGAAACCAAACCGATTTCTTATTTCCGTGGGGCTATGATGCGCTTCGCCAAGAACAAAGCCTCCATCGTTGCTGCCGTGATTATTTTTATCATCATCCTTTTTGCGATCATCGTTCCTTTTGCTTCACCAAAAGCCCACGTGGATTCCGTTGCCTATCCAAACGGCTTCCAAAATCCTTATTTCTCTTATGCATTGCCTTATAACCCAATGTTCAAAGGAACGGGATTCTGGGATGGCACCGAAGAAAAGAAGGGCATTTCCGATCGTGTTTATGATGTTTACCGTTTTGATGATTCTAACCACCATCCGATTGTAAAAGACAATGGAAGCGAGTACCGCATGATCGGAACGGTGAGGAAATTGACTTATAACATCCGCGTCGATTCTTATGCCATTGGCAATAAAGTGGTTACCGTAGATTCTGCCACCTATCAAAAAATCGTTTCTTATGAGCAAGAAAAAGGCATCTATCAGACCGCGAATAGCATCATGAAACCTTTGGTCTATTATGCGGATAATTACTATAACGCGGACGGAACAAAGAACACCAACCCTGGCTATTGCGCTCGTTACCGGGACGTCATCTCTAATGATTTGGCAGGCGTCGATTATAGCGAACTTTCAGAAACGCAAACTGACATTCGAATGCAAATCAACAACGTCGTTGATGCCATGCAAAATTACTACAATCAAAATCCTTCCATCTATTATGAGCTTGATGCCAAAACACAAGCCATGAACGGCACTTGGAAATACACGCAAAATTCCTTTTCGGTCATTAAAAACGAGGATAAACCCATTGAAATCTACCAAAAAGACGACGCCGGGCATTATGTCTATGAGCAAGAATTCCATGGGGATTACACCATTCGCGTTGATTATTATGACTATTTCACATTGACTCGTGGTTTTGAGCCTCGTTATTTCTTCGGGGCAAATGCTTCCGGGCAAGATATCTTCTTACGATTGGCACAAGGCGCCCGTTTCTCTTTGTTGTTGGGAATCGGAATTTCGCTTATCAACATCATCATCGGTGTGATTTGGGGGTCGATTTCCGGTTATTATGGCGGCACGACCGACTTAATCATGGAACGGGTCACCGATATTATTTCCGGTATCCCTTCCATCATCATCTTGACGATTTGCTCTATCCAATTCACCAACAACATTGCCTTGCGCCAGGCTGTTGGCACGTCCGGCATTTATATCTTGGCCTTCTTGGTGGCCTTTGTGTATTCTGGCTGGATTGGCGTAGCGGCAACGACTCGTATGCAATTCTACCGTTTTAAAGGCCAAGAATATGTTTTGGCTTCTCGCACTTTGGGAGCGAAAGACGGTCGTTTGATTTTCAAGCATATTTTGCCGAATGCAATTGGCACCTTAGTCACTTCATCCGTTTTAATGATTCCCAGTGTCATTTTCTCCGAATCGTCATTGAGTTACCTTGGCATTATCAATTTCACCACTTCCGGGCTTTGCTCCATCGGTTCGTTGCTAAATGAAGGGCAAGCGGCTGGTTTAAAGGACCATCCGCACATGTTGCTCTTCCCTTGTTTGGTCATCGCTTTATTGATGATTTGTTTTAACTTGTTTGGCAACGGCTTACGCGATGCCTTTAACCCGAGTCTCAGAGGGAGCGACAACTAAGATGGCAAATGCAGCAAAAGAACAAAATAAAATACTCGAAGTCAAAAACCTTCGCATTTCCTTCCGCACGGATGGAGGAACCGTCAAAGCGGTTCGTGGCATTTCCTTTTCCTTATACCGTGGCCGCACGTTAGCAATCGTCGGGGAATCCGGCTCTGGCAAATCCGTCACTTCAAAAGCCATTTTAGGCATTTTAGCCAACAATAAAATCGTTGAGGGCGGCCAAATCCTTTATGACGGCAAAGACTTGTTGGAACTCGACGAGAGCCAATTCGCGAAAATTCGTGGAGTGAAAATCTCCATGATCTTCCAAGATCCTCTTTCTTCCTTAAACCCCATCATGATTGTTGGCAAACAATTGACTGAAGCCATGGTTTTAAAAGAAAAAGCTGATAAAGCGGAAGCCAAACGAAATTTAAAGAAATGGGACAACGTTTTAAAGCAAGAAAATTCGACTGATTTCGAACGCTTACAAAACGAGTTAAAAGCAAAGCAAGCAGATATTGACTGGAATGCTTTCGCTTCTTTATTCTCGTCTGCCGCGAAACGTTCCGTCACGGAACAAAACGCTGCCATTCAAGTGGCTTTGCCTTTATTAGAGGCGTTTGAAAACAAAATTGCCCCGGAAACAGTGATTGTTTTCTCTGAAGCTTATCACGAACTAAAGCCCGTGTTCCAGGCATTAAAAGCATGCGAACTTTCTATCGCTGCCAATCGTGACAATTTGATTTCAGTTTTCCCGATTGAATGCAAAAACTTTGTACGCATGGCCAAAGAAGGAAAAGAGCACGAAGAAAAGTTAAAGAAAAATTTAGCGCATTATCATGTCGATAATTTTTATGATTTGCCTGCTGAAATCCGGGCAAAATCACGCGAAGTCACGGTAACGCAAGAAGAATATACCGCCAGTTTCAAATCAGCCGTTCATGAATTGGTTGTCCATTTGCGTCATTTATTGGAACGCGATGAGCGCGATGTCGCTTCCTTAGTCACAGCATGGGAAAAGGCTTATCACGAAGCCATCACAAAATTAAACCACGTATTAACGAAGCACGAAGCCAAAGAACGCGCCATCCGTTTACTCGGCGAAGTCGGCATTAACGAGCCAGAAAAACGTTACCAACAATACCCCTTTGAATTATCGGGTGGGATGCGGCAACGTATTGTCATTGCCATTGCGTTATGTTCCTCTCCAGAAATCTTAATTTGTGATGAGCCTACCAC
>CADAUN010000045.1 GCA_902791085.1 uncultured Erysipelotrichaceae bacterium
TCGAAAGCAATGCCCTTCGACGTCAAGGAAGCATATGGGAAATGGCATTCGGGGTCTTCGGGGACAAGTAACTTATCAGTAGACATGTAAAACAGAGCCTCTATTTCACATCATTTGAAATAGAACAGAATTCTTTTGATCCCTAGCCCAGAAATGCAATTAGGGTGTTTAAATCAGGTAACGTAATCGCCTTGTTTAGATAAATGCACCCCATCATAAAAACATTGTCATGTAATGTGGAATGGTCACTTTAACATCAGATGTTCCTATATTCCCATCAATGATTTTATAGGCAACAGATGGTTTGTATGTTTCGATAAATCGATTCAATGATTTTGTTGCAGTGTTCCCAGCCTTCACCTCTAAAGGAATAACTTCTCTATTCTTTTCAATAAGGAATTCTAATTCGTTAGAATCATCGGTCTTATAGTAATAAAGCGCATATCCTTTTTTCACTAAAGTTTCCGCGATGATATTTTCGTAAATTCCTCCCTTAGCATTTCCTTTAATTGTGTTTTCTAGAATCGCTTTTTTGGTTTCGAATCCATACATGGCGCATAGTAAACCAGTATCATTGATGTATAGCTTAAATTGATTGTCATCGGAATTCGCCATCAATGGCAAATAGGGTTCGTGAACGTTATAGCACGGATTAACAATATTAGAATCTTTTAGCCATTGAATACTTCCGGCATATTTTTTGCTTGTTTGGCCTTTTTCGACTGTAGAATATTGAAATTTTTTAATTTCTTTGGCAAGTTGTTTTGAGATAGCATCATAGCACTGACGCACTTTAATTTTTTCTGATCCTTTTGCCCGTTTCGAAATATCAAAGCGATAATTTTCTAAGATTCTATCCTGCAAAACACTAACTTTCGTAAAGTCGTGATGAACAACATAGTTAGCAACAACTTCAGGCATTCCACCAACAACCATAAATTCACGAAATAGCGTTTCGTATTTTTCATTGATTGAGAAAGGAACTTTCTCTTTCTTGTCAAAAAGTTCTTTCAAATATGGAATTGCATTCTCATATCCCTCAGCCCATAGAAATTCTTCAAAATCAAGCGAATACATTGTAAGAAACGATTCATATCCAGTAGGGACAGATTCCGGTTCCTCGGTGTTTTTATCCGCATCTTCACCATATGTCAGTCCTAAAAGGCTACCAGAAGTAATAACGTCAAACCTGCCGTCTTCAGCAAGAAATTTCAAAGCAGTCCGAGCATTTCCGCAAGCTTGAATTTCATCTAAGAATATCAAGGTGTTCCCTTCAATTAAATTCGCTCCGTTTATCATCGCAGTCATTCTTTTATAGATTGACTCTGCGCCCAATGCCCCAGTAAAAATCTGTTTCAATTCTTGGTTTTTGATGAAATTAATTTCAATGAAACTTTTATATTCTTTTTTTCCAAATTCGCGGACAAGAAAAGTTTTTCCAACTTGCCTTGCTCCTTTGACCATTAGGCAGTCATTCTTATGTGTGTTTTTCCATTCGACAAGTTCTTGATACGCTTTTCTTTTTAACATAAGAATCCTCCGATATTATTTATCTTACTAAAATGATAACTCATTTACCGCACTTATTAATAAAAAAGGAATAAAATTTGATATTTGTTTTTAGCAAAAAGGAATAAAATCGGATATTGATTTGTTCAAAAAAGGAATAAAATCGGCATATTTATGATTGAAATAATTGCACTGGTAACCTAAATGTAGACACGCCAAAACTTTACGGAGACAGCGCCGCGTCTAATCTTTTGCTCACGAAAGCCTTGAAGCACCTGAAGGCGATGGCATTAACTTTAGGAAGGTTCAACATGGTGATGTGATTGCTTTAGATCATGACGATTGCAAAGCAGCTAAGTTTGAAGATGGTCCCGTTAAACAATGGTGGATACCGGTTTCATCTAACATACGTGAATAGCGGCTATCTAACTCACTTCTTCTAAGAGCGACTTATGCAGCTACATTTGCAACAAGGGATATAGTGCATCGCTTGATGCGGCGCTAAAATAGTTTCAAAGCTAAGTGCGTTGATATGATGCGCCGCCGATCGTTTCATTCGCATACGTCAACATTCACTTATTCTTTAGATAAACAAAAATGAAAACGAGAAAAACTTTTGCTTTTATTTTTCTGCCATTAATGGTGCTTTCTTCTTGTCAGTACAAGAGCGACGATGATATGGCGAAAGAAGAGTATATATCTGTTGTTAACGGAATTTTAGAAAATAAAATTGACAAATTAAAAAGTTTATTTGCCTGTAATATATCGTCAAAAATAATTCATTTTCAAAATCAAGTTATTGAATTAATTAATTATGTTACTGGGGAGTATATGTCAAGCAAATATACCGGCACTGGCGCCCAATACATGATAGATGATTTTAAACAAGTAAGATTTTTGCCTATGGCTGCTTGTGAATTGTATACCACGGATTCTAAGTATTATTTTAGTGTCCTTTACTGCGGCATCGATGACTTTGATGCTGGGAATGTAGGCATTTGGAACTTGATGGTCCAAAAATGCAAAGATGAAAACGATGCATTTATTCCCTATAGCAGCTATGAAGATTGGAAGGATTCCGATAAATACAGAGGCATTACATTGATCTGATTTCCGATGAAAATAGAAAATATTTATCTGTTTTTGGCCGGCTCAGAATGGCGCGATTTAACGATAATTTTTTCCATTCGTAAGTGAGGGACGTTTTCTTCATATGTGACTTCTCCGTCGCGTGTCACTTGATAACCGTTTTTCTCATAGAAGTCAACTTTGTCTAGCTGAGCGAAGCAAATCACTTTCCTGCCGCCTAAATCTTTGATTTTGGTTTCGGCAAAGCGAAGCAAATAGCTGCCAACTTTTTGGTGACGGAAGGCTTGTAAGACAGCTACACGCCGCAAATGAAATGTTTCAGGATCTTCAGGGAAGAAAGAAGCGGTGGCAATTGGTTTCTGATTCCAATATAAGACCAAGCACCAAGCCGTTTCGTCGATTGCCTCCCAATCCGTTTTAAAACCTTGCTCTTCTAAGAAGACGAGCTTTCGAATTTCTAACGCATCTTGACTGGTGCCATGAGTAAAAGCAAAATCTATCATCCTTTCCATTGTATCCAAAAAATAGAAATGTTGTTCGTGATGATTTACATTCATTGGTTCATTAAAAAAAAGAAGCCATCGGAATGGATTCGATGGCTTCAAGGTTTTTGACAATTAAGCTTTTAAGATGGCATCCACGGCGTGAGAAAGATAATCGCCCTGGTATTCTTCAATCTTTCCTTCATCAATCAGCTTGGTTAACTTCGGATCGATTGGCAATTCATCTAAAAGAGGAACTCCGGTTGATTCTGTTAATAGACCGTTGTTATGGCCAAATACCGAAATCTTTTCGCCACAATGTGGGCAAGTGATGTAGGCCATATTTTCTACAATGCCAAGCAATTTGACTTTCATTAATTTGGCCATGTTGATGGATTTGGCAACGACTTCGTTAACTAAGTCTTGTGGAGTAGCCACAACAATGGCTCCATCAATCGGCAATGATTGGAAGACCGTTAAAGGAACGTCACCTGTTCCTGGCGGCATGTCTATCAACAAGACTTCTTTTTCCCCATAGCAAACATCGGTGAACATTTGTGTCACCAGATTAGAAATCAAAGTGCCACGCCATACGATAGGGGTGGTAGGGCTTTCCAACAGGTTATTCGCACCAAGTAAGGGGATTCCACCTTTTGTGACGACAGGGAAAATGCCGTTCTCGTCTCCGGTAGCGTCCATTTCGTCCACTCCAAAAGCACGAGCGGCAGAAGGCCCTGTCACATCGGCATCAAGTAAAGCAACCGAATGTCCGGCATTCTTTAACGAGACGGCAAGCAAAGAAGTCACCAAAGACTTTCCCACACCGCCTTTTCCCGAAATGACTGCGATGATTTTTTGAAACGAAGTTCCTTCGTGAGGTTTTTTCTTTTGAATTTGTCCTCGCGCTTGACATTCGCTTTCGCCACACGTTGAGCAGTCATGCGTGCAATTTTCTTTTTGATCGGTCATATCTAAACTCCTTGCTTATTATAGGGAAACGATAACGTTTTGTCATTCCTATCACTTCGGAAGACAAAATTTTCAAAACGCGTTAAAATGCCCCTATGACGTGGTCAGCAGTAGGCGATTTAGCCTTAGATTCGCTCTATGATTCGTTGAAGGTGCTTGCGCTTGCCTTCGTTCTTTACGTATTGCTTTCTTTCTTTGAAAACAAAATCGCTCATCTTTTGGAGCGAAGGAAACGTTTGGCTCCTTTCTTCGGTTCTTTAGCAGGTGCCATTCCCCAATGCGGGATTTCGGTCGTCGGTGCTGATTTGTATACCAAAGGCCATTTGACAACGGGGACGTTGATTGCCATTTTTATTGCTTGCTCTGACGAGGCGCTGCCAATGATTTTTAGCGACTTCCAAGGGAAATGGTATATGGGTTTCGCCATGCTTGGGATCAAAATCGTTTATGCCAGTTTGGTTGGCATTTTGATTGATTTATTGTTGCCCAAAGATCGTCACGCCGTACAAGAACATATGGAACATTGCCAAGATGAGACTGACGTCCACGTTGGATGTTGCGGCCATTCCATCGAAGAAACGAAAGGGGAGAATCGCTGGCATGAGCATTTGCTACACCCTTTGGTTCATTCTCTTAAAATATTCGCCTACTCTTATCTCATTAGCTTCTTATTCGGCCTTCTTATTTTGGGCGTTGGCGAAGAAAACCTTACCAATTTCTTAACGCAAAACATCTATCTTTCGCCCTTATTTGCCGTGATTGTCGGTTTGATTCCCAATTGCGCCTCTAGCGTTTTGATTTCTGAGCTCTATTTAAGTAACATGCTCCCTTTTGGCGCTTTATTAGCGGGTTTAAGTGCGAATGCCGGTTTAGGCCCGATTTATTTATTCAAAGACAAAAAACATATTGCTCGCGCCTTCCTGATTATGGGGTTGCAGGTTCTCTTTGCTTTGATTTTGGGCTATTCTACTTTATGGATTGGAGGTTAATATGCCACTTCCACCTAAGAAGAAAAAGAATGATTCTCCCGCATCTAACGGTCGGCGTTCTTATTCCATCCATAATCGTACCGGCGAAGACATCGATATGTTGCACGAAAAAGAAATGGATCCGCAAGCCGGTCCCTGGGGATCTGACGCTTATAAAGATGACATCGATGGAGCGTAACTTATGGTTAGCGAAGAAGAAGCGCGTTTGTTTTACAAAAACAAAGCCATTCAAACATTGTATTTGTTCTCCTATATCTTATTAGGAATCTTTTCAGGGGGATATTTGTTACTAAACGGAGTGGCTTTCGTGGTGGAAAATGGTTCTGCCCCTAGTCATGCTTTTGGATGGCTTTGGACCTCTGTCTCATTCTTTGGACTTGCTTTGATTTTAACCATCATTACCCTATGTCTCGCTTTTATCGATGATGGGGATGGCTTTTCCTTGCGTCGTCTTCATGCGGTCAATCATTTGAAATTATGGGTTCGTCTTGTTCTTGCATTAGGCGCCGTCTTTTTGCTATTGGCCGCCACCATTGGCGAAGCAGGAAAAAGCCAAGGAAACATCGCTTGGGGTAATTTTTTATTTTCCGCCGCCATTGTCCTTCTTTGCGCGGAAGGGTTAATGACGTTATATTCGCTTTGGCACTTGGCGTGGACCAAAGAAAATCCGGAACGATATGGAAGTAGTTTCTTGCCTGTTGCTAAGTCCGAAACCGCGCGAAAAGATGAAGTAACAGTCACTTCAAAAAAGAATCCACCGAGCAAACATTAAGGGGATTTGTTCTGTCATTTTCCTTCTTTTGTCTTCTTTCGTTCAGGGAAATGAATGCCATATAATTTCGCGGCATTTCCGCCCATTAAAGCACGCCACTCTTTCCCCGATAAATCCAAGGCATTAGAAAAATATTCCTCATAAAGGGGATTGTCTAACGTTTTTTCTCCGTCTACTGGATTGTCGGTGCCAAAAAGAATCCGATTCGGACCGACTTCATCGATGACGCGTTTGGCATCGCTCATTTTGACCCAGGCAGTGTCCGCATCGATATTCGGGTGCGTTTTTAAGACACGAATGGCTTCGTCTTTATCATCTGTGCAAAGCTCTAAATGAGCGGCGACAAAATGAATCCTAGGAAAACGAGAAGCTGCCATGCCTAAATAACGGATGGAAGAATAACGATCCTTGGCCGTATGAACGAGCAAAGGCTTCTTTTCTAATGAAATGAAACGCAGATAAGGGGTAAGGCGGGGGTGAGTAATTCGCATCTGGCTTTCCCAAGGATGAAATTTATAACCATAAATGAAACGATTATTTTCGTGAATGCAGCGAATGAGCTCAGGAGTTAAGCGTTCGTGATGAGGATTGATCCAAACCAAAACCCCGATATGCGTAGGGAATTTATTGGCCAAAGTTAGGCAGTGTTTTAATCCCTCTAAGGCCGTGACGGGATGTGGCTTATATTGGTCTAAAGACGGATATTCGCTACAATCGCAATCGCTGATTAAGGAAAAGGCGATATCTTTTTCTTTCATGGAACGAAGCAATTGGCTTTCACTTTCTTTCAAGGTTGGCCAATGCGCGATATGAGCGTGAGAATCAATGATTTTCATTTTCTAACATTGTAAGGCAAAGGAAGACGTTTCGGAAAGAAAACGTCATAAAAACCAATCATGGCTTTTTTTGGCCATTTTTGCCCGATTTGGAATTCGTGTTCGCCCTTGCGAGCAACAGTAATGCGAGTAAAATAAGGAAGCGCCTTGGGGTGTAGCCAAGTGGTAAGGCATTGGACTCTGAATCCAAGATACACTGGTCCGATCCCAGTCACCCCAGCCAAACTTACGAGATGGAACCAATATTATTGGTTCTTTTTTTGACGATTCTATTTAAAAAATGTCGGTTAACCGATATAATAGAGACATGACATTTTTAGATTTGCTTGCAGAAAAGAAAACCACGGTTTATTCATTATCGATGAATAGCGGAATTCCCAAAACAACTTTAACAGACATCGCTTCAGGCAAAGCTGATATTTTAGAATGTTCTGGAAAAACTTTATTAGCGATTTCTAAAAGCTTAAATGTTTCTATAGAAGACCTACTTTCCTTAGAAAGAGAAGAAGCCAAAACTTTATTACCAGGCTTCCTTCTTGATTCAATCAATGAATATCGCAAGGCAATTAGAAAAGATAGCACCCTTATCGATTGCTACAGCGATCAATTAAATAGCTCTATTAATGTTGCAGAAGTGGAAAATCTTATTTCTAAAGAACTTGCCAATCGGTTACGTAGAAGATATTTTGGCATTTAACAAATCAATAAATATTTTAGATGAATCTAATTTCTATAATTGTTTAGTTAAAATCGTTTAAGGACATTCTTGAAAAACGGGGGTTGTTAAATTTTTTCGTTTCTTAACAGCCCGTATTTTTTATCCCGTGAAGCGAACAGTCACTCGCTTTATCTACGATCCACAAAAAGGCGATATCAAAAATATGTTTTTGATTTGTTATATCGATTTATCAACGCCATTCTAATTGAGAAAATGGTGCCGTTTTGGAAAAAGAATCAGGCTTTTACCAAGGCAGTCACGATGTTGATCATTTGATGGAAATCACGCAGCGATAAATACTCATAACGGCCATGGTGGTTATAAGAACCGGTGCCTAAATTGGGTGTTGGGCATCCTAAGAAAGAGAAAGTGGCCCCATCGGTTCCCCCACGAACTGGCAAAGAAACTGGCTGGATGCCAAGTTCACGAAATACTTCGCGCGCATGGTTCACAGCACGAGGATCCTGATCAAGAACTTCTTTCATATTGCGATAATCATCTTCTATCGTCAAAGCGATTTTGGCGGTAGGGTATTTTTTGCTTAAGAATTCTTGGGCGTTGAAAAATTCTTCCTTTTGCTTTTGAAGTTTGGCGATGCGATGGTTTCTTAGAATGTAATGAAGTTCCGCTTTGGTGGTATCGCCTTGGAAAGAAAGCAAATGATTAAAGCCATCATAGCCATCGGTATATTCCGGTTTCTCATTGACATTCAGCAATCCGTCAAATTCTTCGGCGACGCGTATGGCGTTAACCATCTTTCCTTTGGCTTCACCTGGATGAATGCCTACGCCTTCAATAAGCACATCGGCATGAGAACCATTAAAGTTCTCAACATCAATGCGGTCTGGATAATCGCCATCGATGGTATAGGCATAGGCGGCACCAAATTTTTTCGGATCAAAATGTTCTGGTCCGCGACCGATTTCCTCGTCAGGAGTAAACAAAATGGCAATAGGGTGATGACGAATTTCAGGATGCTTTACGTAATAAGCAACCACCGACATAATGATGGCAATGCCAGCTTTATCGTCGCCCCCTAGCAAAGTATCGCCAGAGGTTGTGATTAAGGTATCACCAATGTGTTCTTTTAAGGCAGGAAAGGAAAGGGGAGACAACGTATATTCGTCATTTAAAGGAATATCGCCCCCGTCATAGTTTTCGTGAATTTGCGGTTTGACATCTTTTCCGCTGCATTCAAGCGCAGTATCCATGTGGGAATTTAGTCCAATCACATCTAAAGAAGGGTCGCCTTCTAAACGCGAATAGACGCGTCCATAAGGATCGATTTCGGCAGGCAATCCAAGCTGCTTTAATTCTTTAACCAATTCTTTCGCTAAATTTAATTCCTTCGCCGCGCTAGGCGTGGAGGCGGATTGATCATCAGACTGCGTGTCTATTTTGACGTAACGCAGAAAACGTTCTAAGCATTCATCTTGAATCATATTTTTACCCTCATTTCTTTTTCTTCTCCAACATTCTAGCCGTTTTTGCTCGCAAAAGGAGAAAGAACGCTCCAATCTTAACTTTTTATGAACTCATGTTGAATCATAACCCATTTTGCATAAAATAAGACATGTTGTAAAAATAGAACCTAGAAGGCTCAGAAAGAGGGACGTTTATGAAAGAACAAAAGGTTGGCTGTTTGGATAATAAGGTAACAAATCGTTATCTTGAAGATTACGAAAAAGATTCCAAAAATCTGGTAGTTCGTCATGCTTTGTCCCGCCATGCGATACCAAATGTAATTTTTGAAAGCTCTTCTTTGCCGCACGTCGTTCCGAAATTCTCTTTAGAACTAAAGACATTACCGGTTGCCGATCAAAAAATGTCGGGCCGATGCTGGATTTTCGCTGGATTGAATGTGATTCGCGAAATCATCGCTGCCCGGTGCCATGTCAAAAACTTCGAACTCTCGCAAAATTATATCTCGTTGTATGACAAAATTGAGAAAGCCAATTTTGCTTTAGAGACCATTTTAAAACTCGGAAATCGCGATCACGACGATCGCGAACTTGCCTTTGTTTTAAAAGAGCCGGTGTCTGACGGCGGACAATGGGACATGTTCGTTAATCTGGTGAAAAAATACGGAATCATGCCAAAAGATGCCTTTCCTGAAACCTATCAATCTGAGGTAACAAGAGAATCCAATCAAATCGTGAATTGTTGGATCCG
>CADAUN010000046.1 GCA_902791085.1 uncultured Erysipelotrichaceae bacterium
TTTGTTGGTGCGACCGAGGCGATTTGAACGCCTGACCCCAAGCTTCGGAGGCTTGTACTCTATCCAGCTGAGCTACGGCCGCACAAGGAATTTTTGGTGCACTGGATGGGAGTTGAACCCATACCCGTTTCCGGACTAGCTCCTGAAACTAGCGCGTATACCAATTCCGCCACCAGTGCACAGCAATATAGTAATATACCCTTTTAATTCGGCTTTGTCGATGAATCTTCATTTAAAAAATCAAGGATTTTCTTCCATAAGTCCAGGTTAGGGGCGGTTGCTCTTTTTAAATCCATTTCGATATCATTGCGACCGTTAATGTGAGTGATGCCTTGCTTTAAACAACTCTCTACATAGCGTTCAGCATCAGGTGTTTTATATAACGAATGCCCACGATTTGGTAACAAACAATAATGCATTCTGGGGTTGTCTCCCATTGCTTTTCGTAATGGTTCATAGCCTGCCGAAAGCGGGACCATTTTGTCTTTATCTCCTTGAAGATAGAGGACTTCTGCAGAGGATTTTTTCAAAAAATAAGATGCAGGAACGTTTTTCTTTTGATGGTGAATTAAAGAACGAAGCGCCAAAATAAGCCATGGTTTTAACCAATGAAGTTGCTTTGGTACGGCGGACATCATTTGAATCGAAAGTTGATAATATCCCGCTAGAGAAACAATCTTTTTGATATGGTATTCAGGCAAAGCGGAAGCTAACGCTCCATATCCACCCCACGAATGCCCAACGGCATAGCGAGATAGGCCTTGTGCTTTAGGATCAGACTCGAGCCACGCAAAGAAATATTTTTGATCGGTTAAAGTTCGATCTAAGGAAAAAATCGTTCTTCCTTCGCTTTCCATACAACCTGTATTGTCGTAGGCATAGACCAAATAACCATCATGGGCAAGCATGGAGATGCAATCCAAATAAGAGGCGCGGCCATCGCCTAGACCATGAAAGAAGACAACGAGCGCTTTGATTTTCATCCCTTTCACCCAATAACGCGATCCTTCTAAACGAATGTGATTCGCGCTAAGAAAAGAAAAACGTTCTTCCTCTAATCCTAAATCCCGCGCACGCCAATAAGGCAAAGTCGGCGCTCCATCATAACGATGGATCATTTTCATTAAAGAATGACGGCATAAAAGAAAGAGAATCATTTTCTTCTCCCATGCAATCTTAGCCAGAGGGCACTTAATGGTCGGTGGTTAGAACGAGCGACAAACGCCAATAATTTCTTCTCGTTCGAAAAAACGTGACGTAAAGGAACGGCATCAAAGAAATTGGTCTCCCAAATGCGTCGTTTTTCTTCTGACATGCCTTCCAAATTTAATTTCCGAAGTTGTTTTTTGCCAAACGAAGTATTCTTTAACTCTTCTAATGTGGTGTTGACCGTCACGCGATCGCTCCGGTTAGGCAAGTCTTCTAAATAAGAGTGACCCATCAAAACTTCAAATTCTTCTTCTGCCAAGGCAAAAGGCCGTTTGCCGCTTGGCGCATAATAGCTTGGTAACATGAATCGTTCTGATTTGCCTTCTTCGTTTCCTAAAACCTCAATCGAATGAGTTAAGGGCAAATCCAAACAAGAAGAACCGATTTCAATGGTATATCTCCCCGATTCCACCCGCCAAGCTTTGGCTTCTAAACTCCAATGGGCGAAGTCGGCAAAAGACAAAGTGAATTTCACTTCTTTGCTTTCTCCCGCTTTAAGGAACACTTTTTGAAAAGCCTTTAATTCCCGCTTCGGACGGAATGCTTTTGGTTGTTCTGGAGACAAATAAAGTTCAACAATTTCTTCCCCGTCGCGTTGGCCACGATTGGTCACTTTAAGAGAAACGGGAAGTAACTTTCCTTCTTCGAATTTTTCAGAACCAACATTCAAAGCAGAATATTCATATGTTGTATAAGAAAGCCCATAACCAAACGGATATTGAACTCGTTTTGCGGCAGAACAATAATAGCGATAACCGACAAAGATGCTTTCTTGATACAAAGAGAAATCATTGTTCCCAGGATAGAAATTCGCGGAAGGAACGTCGAGATAACGAAGCGGCCAAGTTTCCGCCAATTTGCCTGAAGGATTCACTTGTCCTAATAAGATATGATGCAACGCTTCCATGCCACCTTCTCCCGGAAGGTAAGGCAAAAGAATCGCACGTGCTTTGGCGATTTCCGATAACTCTACCGGCCCACCAGACAATAACACGACAATGATGTTTTTATTTTGTTCGTACACCGATTCAAATAAATCATATTGAGCTTCGGGAAGACGCAATGAAGGGCGATTATATCCCTCGCTTTCCGCCCATTCGGGGACGCCCAAAAACAAGATGACTTTATTATGATTGGAGGCCAAATCAACCGCATCAAACTGCAATGCAGCTTTCATTTCGTTCCCCACTTCCTCTTCTAAAGAATAACCTGGTTCATAAGGAACGGGGATTTCTCGCCCTTCATTAATCACATCTAGGAAAGAAGGAACGTGGCAGGTTTCCACGTGTGCGGATCCTCCCCCTTGAAACCGCGGACTTTCCGCGAATTTTCCAATCACGCAGACGTCGTCATAAGAAGACAAAGGAAGAATGCCGTCATTATTCGCTAAAACAATGGAACGTTCGGCCAAAGAAACCGCGATTTGGTGCTGCTTAGAGGAATCGACGTTCTCGGTTTTTACATTTTGGTGACACCGCTTGGAAAGGCGTTCGATTCGTTCTAAAGAATCTTCTGCGTCGTCGCTAGAAAGATGCCCTCTTTTGATGGCTTTCATATAGACGTGAGCGCGATCTTTTGCTTCATCACAAGGCATTTCTAAGTCTAAGCCGCTTTGATGGGCCACTAAAGGAGATTCAACTGCCCCCCAATCCGAAATCACCACGCCATCGTAATGCCACTCCCCTTTTAATGTGCTCTTTAATAGAAAGGGATTTTGACTGCAATATACCCCATTCAGGCGGTTATATGCCGCCATGACTGCCCAAGGATTGGCTTTCTTAATGGCAATTTCGAATGGCTTAAGATATAGTTCATGAAGCGCGCGCGGATCGACTTCGGCACTATAAACAAAGCGACGGTACTCTTGTTCGTTACAAACAAAATGCTTTAAACAGGCACCCACGCCTTCTTTTTGGCAGGCTTCAATAAAAGCAGCAGCCATTTGGCCAGAAAGATAGGGATCCTCGCTAAGATATTCAAAGTTTCGCCCACCTAAAGGGTTCCGTTTGATGTTCACGCCTGGCGCCAACAACAAATGAGTACCATTCTCTAAGCATTCTTTGGCAATGGCTTCTCCTACGATAGATTCGGCAGCCAAATCCCACGAACAAGCCATTGTGGCAGGAGAAGGAAAACAAGTCGCCAAAATGATTCCGTTTTGCGTGTCGGATGAAGGAACGTCTCCCTCTACCGGCTTTCGTAACCCTAACGGGCCATCGTTCATGGTGACGGAGGCGATACCAGCCTCTGGCAATGCATTGGTATGCCATCCGCCGTTGCCCGAGAGAAGCAACGCCTTTTTACGCCAATGAATGTCAGACAAAGAACGAGGTTCATTTGATTTTGTTTTTTTCATTTGCTTCTCCTTTTAATGACGGGTATCGTCGCTATAACATTCGCAAAAACGGGCAGCAAAACTCGGTGTTTCTCCTCCGATGGCAAGATGGGCGGTTGAACCGATTGCAAGCGCGCGGAAATGGGCACTGCCTTCTACTCGTTCTTCAGAAACAAATTCTGTTAACGAAGAAGGGAGCAAACAAATGTTTTCCCATAAACTATAAGGAGAACAATTCATCAAACGAGACAATAAAACAGAGCCAACACCGTAATGGCAAACAAAAGCAATGACGTCATGGTTGGCGTGAGTCACGGAATAAATATTTCCCTTTCTTTGATATCCATGATGAGCTAAAACTTCATCAAAGGCAGATACCACTTTGTCATATTCTTCTAGCACATTGATGCTATGTTCTTTCATAAAGGAGCAATTCCGCCAACGGTCCCGCGAATATAAATCAGGATTCTCTTCCATGGTCTTAGGCCAAAAATCCCAACAAGATGAGGCAGCAACCTCTGGGCGGCTTTCCACGTTACGCACCAGCCCGCGAAATTCATGAAGCCAATCACAAGTGGCAACCGAAGCATTTGGATAAAAAGGAGAAAGGGCAAGAAACGTTTTTTGGGCCCGTCCCAAAGGAGAGACGTAAAAAGAAACGATCTGCTCATAATGAGAAGCGCAATAGGCGCCCAATAATCTCGCTTCTATTTTTCCCTGAGGGGTAAGATCATCCCTTTGATAATCAGGGTCAGCATGACGAATAATAAGAATACGCATATCAAAAGTTTAACACGTTGGGATAAAAAAGGAGGCATCCCTCCTTTGAATTATGCGCCAAGGATTGAGGCGAATACCGCTTTTTCTGCCTCATTTCCTGCTAAAATCTCATTCCCGTAATAATAACAAGCAGCAAGTCCTGGGCCAACGTTAATCGCGGTGGAAGGATTACATTCTATGACGATGGTTTCTTTCGGATGCACCACTTCCGTGAGGCGTTTTTGCAACATCAAGGCATTCTTTTCACGGTCAGTGTGGGCAATCCAAACGATTTGTTCTTCCGGATTCACGATTGTCCGCTTGACATATTCCACCGTGGTTTCAATGGCTTTATTGATTCCCATCACTTTGGCAAGCACCGAAGTCATTCCTTCGGCATTAAAGTCTCCTAACGGTTTAACGCCAACCAAAGTTCCCATGAGAGCAGCACTTTTGGCAACTCTTCCTTTTCGAGAAAGGAAAAACAAGTCATCCATTGGGCCCATTTCGTGAATTCTTCGTTTATTGGCTTCAATCCAGGCAACATTTTGTTCAAAGGAAACGCCTTCGTGACGCATTTCGCACGCTTTGGCGACCAACATACCGACGGCAACGGAATAACGTAACGAATCGATGATGGCAATTCTTCGATCGGGGAACTCGATCTCCAAATCTTTTTTCGCTGCTAGCAAGAAGCTATAGGTTCCACTTAAGGCCGACGAAATCGCGATAAAGATAATATCTATTCCTTTTTCCAAATAAGGACGAAATTTTGCTTTGCATTCTTCAGGAGAGGCGGGAGAGGTGGAAAATTCCAGCTTTTTATCAGCCAATTGACGATAAAAATCCTTGCGATTCGGATATATTTTCCAATCCATATCCGCCAAATGGTCAACGTGATCTGGCGTCACAAAATGGGCGCACAAATAATCAGTCATGCCAAAGCGGTCCCGTAAGGATTTAGACAATTCGCAATTGCTATCACTTAAAACAATATAATCTTGCATGAAGAGCTCCTAATTTCTAACGTTTCGTATTTTCCCGTTGAAAACGGGTTAGCATCAATTCTAGCACACCACTTGGTATGGCTAGAAAAAGAAGGCTCAAAACGCCAAGTAGAATCATGCCTTTGTGAGAGCGAGAGACAGGGTCGTGACTCGCATCAAATCCGGTCACAAAGGCAAGCACGCAGCCAACGAATAGCCATAATGCAACCAAAACCAAAAGAAGCGCATAAAGGTTGGTGCTCATCGTGCCAATGGGTGTGCTAATTTTTGGCGCCTCACCACCATCCGGCGCAGGCGAAGCGATATACTTCCCACTTTGCATGGCAAAATAAATCGCCACAATGCCGAGCAATGTTGCCACGATAAAAGAAACAATCCTAGTTGATTTTTGCCATTTGTTGGCCATATTCCGTCTTCTCCGCTAAAACAATTTCCATAATACCTGGAGCGGTTGCACCAAGAAGAATGGCTAAAATGCCTAAAACCATTTTCCCGGTCTTGCTTCCTTTCTTCGGGTTACAATGACTGGCCACAAGAAAAGAAAAAATCGCAGGGACAATCATTCCGATTCCTAAGCAAAAAAACACCAAAATCATGATGTTAAATGCCATTTCTCCTTCTGGTCCCATAGATACGCTGAGTTGAACGATTCCATAAATCATGGCCACGAACAAAAAAGACAATGCCGTGAGGATAGAAACCACACCCCAAGCGATACTTACGATCTTTGTAGCTTTCTGCATATTTTTCTCCTGTCGATAAAAGAATCGCCTTTCTGCCTAAATATCATATCAGGTTATTCCGGAGTTCCTAGTTTAGGAAATCGTTCTTTTTCGTTATAATAAAAAGGATGGATCCTTGGTTGGTTGTCAGTATTGTTTGCTTAGTCCTAATCGGCAGTTATTTGCTGGTTCAGTTTTTGATTGTTCCTGCCATCATCGGGCGAAAACTTTATTTTTCGCTCTTATGCAGGAAGGGCGGTGGAAATTGGGGACGAGTTTGTTCCGATCCAACCAATTATGAACAATGCATGATGTGGGAGAAAGGAATGGCTTGGGCCAAAGAAAATGCCTCTCACAAAACCGATGTCGAAGAAATATCGGACGGTTTCCATCTTTATGGCGAATATTATGATTTCGGAAGCAAAAACGCTGTGATTATTGTTCCGGGCAGAGCAGAGTCTCTTTGCTATTCCTATTTTTATGCGCCGAGTTATCAACGCGCCGGTTATAACGTCTTGGTCATTGATAAGAGAAGCCACGGCCGAAGCGAAGGCGAATTTGAAGATTGTGGCAAAAATTCTTCCATTGATATTGTTCGTTGGGCACAAATGTTGCATGATCGTTTTGGGATTGAACACGTTGCTCTACATGGCATTTGTGTCGGCTCCTCCATTTGTCTTTACGCCTATAATCGGCCTGAATGCCCTTCTTATGTTGATCACTTAATTACGGACGGCATGTTTACTACGTTTTACACTTCTTTCCGTCGCCACATTCGTGAGAAAGGACACCTGTCCATTCCTACCACGGATTTCACCGTTTGTCATTCCCATCATTACACGCACACAGAATTAAAATACGATGGTCCGATTTTTCAAATTTCCAATACGACGAAACCAACCTTATTGATGTTCACAAAACTTGACCACTACACCTTAGTCAAAGACGCGAAAGAGCTTTATCGTCGTTGCGGGGCGCAAAACAAAAAACTGGTGTTTTTTGAAAAAGGAGTCCATTCTCACGTTCGCTACCATAACGAGGAAAAATACGACGAAGAGATTGCGACCTTCTTACGTTCTTAACTTATTTCGCCCGTTCCAGGATGTAATTCAAAATATCCCCAACTGTATTGAGTTTAGAAAAGTCGGCATCCATGAGAGAAACGCCAAAACGGTCTTCGATAGCCAACGCCACATACATCATGGTAATGGAATTAGGTAACAAATCTGGATAAACCTTGGTTGTCTCATCGATTTTTGTAAAATCAATGGGGTTTTCCAGGGAATTTTTTAATATTTCGAGTAACGATTTATAGATTTCTTCGCGTTTCATTAAGCATTCTCCTTCGCTTTGCTTTCCAAGGTTTGAAGACTTTGCATGACTTCTTTTGTCGTGGCTTGGATGGATTTCATCGTATTGCTTTCGGGCGGGGGAAGCAAGGGGCCAAAAGTCACGTGCACTCTACCCCACCAATGTTGTGGATACTTCAAGTAAATCGGAAGAATCGGCGATTGGTTTCTCGCAGCGATTAAAGCGGCGCCATCGCGGAACCCGCTTAATGTCTCGTCACGCTGTATATGCCCTTCTGGAAACACAATCAAAGGACGACCGCTTTGCAAAATATGAGAACAGGCATGAATGGCAGCTAAATCCATCGTCCCCCGAACAATTTTAATGCAGCCTATATGGCGCAGCGCAAAAGCACGTAATTTCTTTTCTTTCGGAATTCCAAAAACAACATCAGCCGTTAACACGAAGACTCTTCTTCGCCAAAAGAGTCTTATCAAAATCAATGGTTCTCTAAAATGCGTGTGATTGGAAACAATGATATAGTCGCCTTCTTTTTTCAAATATTGCTTGTCTTCGCGGTGTTCTAATTTCAGGCGAAACCAAATCCAGGAATGACAATATAGGCCAATGCGAGCGAGGTCTTGACCCAAATTTTGAAAGGAAAACCAAGACGCCTTTTCACGCCGATGCGTCGCGTTCCGAAGCGTTAATATCCGCGTGCGCACAAGATCATTTCCAACATGGCGTTTATCGTGTTCAGATTTTTCTTTTTGAGTCAAAGATGTTATGTCCATAGGAACGCCAATCATTACCCGATTTCGCTTAGGAAAACCATAGCAGCCATTGGTATATAACGGAAGAATTGGAGCTTTGGTGTCCAAAGCAATTTGAACATAACTGGAATAAAAAGTAGACAAATCATCATTCGGAATAAAATGCGCCTCGGGGAAAAGAAGGACTTTATGTCCTTTTTGCAATTCATTTTTGACTTGGTCCATCCAAGAAAAATCATAGGGATTTTGGCTTAAGGGAATCGCCCCGAAGGCATTTAATAAGAACTGCAATCCCTTGCTTTTGTGATACATCTCATAAGAGACAAAAAAGTCTCAAATGAATATTTTAAAGTTTAGAAATAGAAAGAGGTGTCTTATGATAACCGCGGAAAGGGAAGCGGAATTAAAAAGGCTGGCCATCGCGGTCTGTGCAAATCCACGCTCCACGGCAAAAGAACTGGCGGAATCGGCAGGCATCAGCAAGGCCACCTTTTACCGGGTCTATTCGTCCAGGGAAAATCTGGTGGAAATCCTGAATGACAGGACGAGGGCCATGGTGGAAGAACTGATGACCATCGTCCGGCAGCGGGACAAAAGCCCGCGGGACGTACTTCATGAATTCATCCTGAAAAGTTGTGAAAATAAGGAGTACCTGATCCGCATCTGCTACAGCAGCGCAGCCGGCTGTGATGATTCATGCACGGACCGGTATGTGCAGGAAGTGACCGATTTCTTCCTCTGGGGACAGAAGGAAGGGGCCTTCCGCATCGACCTTCCTGCATCGGTAATCAGTGAACTTTTCGGAGGCTCCATGCTGGCCCTTTTCGAAGGGGAGCGGACAGGACGCATCGCGTCTATGAGCCTTTCCGGTTACTGGGAAACTTTTTTCCTGCAGGGTGTAGAAAATTCTGAAAGAGGAGATGTCAAGTGAAAGAATTCAAACCATCGAAGAAACCGATATTGACGTACTATCTCGTCATATTCCTGATCATTATTTCCATCAACTCCTGGCTCTGGCCGATTTTCCGGGGCGAGGAAAATACGGTGAAGGAAATGGATTACTCCAATTTCATGACCCTCACCGAGGAGCAGCAGATTGACAAGGTCCAGATCGAACAGGACCAGATCATTTTCACGAAGAAAGGGGAAAAACAGGCCTACAAGACGGCACCCATCAATGACCCCCAGCTCGTGGAACGGCTGCACAAAGCCAATGCGGATTTCACCGGCAAAATCGTGACTCCCATGAATCCGCTCCTGAACTTTGCCCTCACCTGGATCCTGCCGATTCTTATCTTCTTCGGCATCGGCCATTACATGAATAAACGGATTATGAACCGTATGGGCGGCC
>CADAUN010000047.1 GCA_902791085.1 uncultured Erysipelotrichaceae bacterium
CCGTTCTCGCTGACTGTTCCGTCAGAGCCAAGAACATTGGATGCAATGTCGGATGCGGAGCTTGACGCAAAACTTCAGCACAGCTATGCCCAATCGGTTTCAGGCGAAGGCAGACCGCTCGGGGATGTGTCCGATGATCTGGAAAGGAATCCTAAATAAGTGAACTGAAGTGCTGTCAATAAAGTAGACATGGACAGGGCGGTATTAGTCACGCTATCGTTAACGCGCATACACCACCCCATGGGGCGGAAGGATATTATAGGAAAATGGGCCTGGGTACGTCCAACCCATGGAGTTTGTTGCATCGTTGCTGTCATCTAACACCTTTAAGAAAGCAACACATTCGACGAAAACAACGGATTTTTTCATGGTATTATTAGGAGAACCATTTCAAAATGTAAAAGCAATAACAACTTATGAAATTAAGTATCCAGTCAACGATCTATCAGGCGATCATTGAGGATAAATGGCTTGATATTTCGTACATAAATCGGGAACATACGCACACAGACTATTACATTGGTATCATCGATATTGACCTCCATAAAGGCACCATCACTTGCGATATTTTTAATCCTTACAAAAACAATCATTGCCTGGTAGACAAATCCAGAAAAAGAATATTCATCAATATTGACGGGATCAAACGCGCCAAAGTGTTGGAACAAAGCTATTACCCCGTTCCCGAAGAGTTGAAAAAGAAAATTGAATCAGACCCAAGCCTTTCTAAGTATCTTGAAGTCGACACGTTAGATAATGATATTTTAAGGTATCTCTCTGATTGCTATCGGCTGGATAATGACCCTTATTTAAAAGAAACGGTGATGATCAACGGAGTCGATAGAAAAGAACTTCACCATAACCATTTTTATCCGTTGGACGATGAGCAATTCGATGTGCTTCTTCAACAAGTTTTTAAGAAAAACAATAAATACGAAGCAGAAAAGATATATCGGTTTTCCGAACTTGCCATCAATTACTTTTCCATTGACATCAAAGGCAAACAATATGTCGTCGCCTATCGAAAATTATCCTTAAATTTTAAAAATAAAACCTTAAAGATGGACGATAAGACAACCATCAACAAATCATTCTTGATTGATGAGAATCAAAAAGTCACTCTGGGAATGTATTTAGATATGAATCCAGATGAGTTTTGCGACCATTTTGATGAAAAAGCCAGAGAATACATTGAACTGATTCAACAAAATTTTCATAACGGAGAAATCGTCAACACTCGTCCTACCATCTTTTTGATCACGAGAAACATTCAAAGAGGAGTGGATGCTGCCTTTGAATCGATCTCTCAAATGGAACAAGAAGGTAGACTCACTCAACCGCTCAAATCGTTCTTTGGAAGAAACAGAAGTGGTACCGGTACCAGCAAAGATCCTAACATCGTTGTTTTTAATAAAGACAAAATCAATATTGATCAGATGCGGGTTGTCTATAATTCCATGGTAAATCACGTTACTTATGTGAAAGGGCCGCCAGGAACAGGAAAAACCGAAACCATATTCAATGTTCTTCTATCCGCCTATGCGAACGATAAAACAGTTTTGGTTTGTTCCAATAATAATCATCCTGTGAATGATATTTTTACCAAGATGACTAAGTCATTGACGAGGAAAGTTAGCCAAAACGAAGAAGAGCTTATTCTTTTTCCCATTATGCGACTCGGTAACAACGAAGAACTAAAGGACACCATTCTTAAGTTAAGAGCCATATTGTCTTTTGCGGATAAGCACCAAAACGCAAGAACCAACGACACTGATACGCAGCAAAATAAAAATAAGGTGTTGTCTAGTTTTAAAGAACTTAAAGAACTTCTCAAAAAATATGAAGAAAGACAAGAATTAGAAGACAAAGTGGCGAAGCTAAAGAAAATGATGCCTTTAGCGGAGATTGATGTTCTATCGGATGAAATTGGCAAGCAGATTAAACTCCAACAACAAAAGCTTGATTCCACTTTGGCGGTAAACGAAGAAGACGTGACAAAATATGCCATCTCTGCCAAGGAAGATATCAATTTCCAAAATTTTGTTTATGATTCATCGCTAGCCAGAATCAAAAAGATTCTTTCGCCCGCCAATAAAGATTTAAGAGACATCATTGCTATCGATGATCTTAATGAAGCAGTCTATAAATTCAATCAATACCTCAAAGACGATAAAAATCTCAAAAGATTCTTGGATATTTTTCCCATCGTTGTTTGCACCAATTTATCCTGCGAGAAACTAGGGGACGCCAAACCTCATTTTGATTTATGCATTATGGACGAGGCCGGTCAATGCAATGTGGCATCGAGTTTAATCCCCATTGTTCGCGCAAATGACCTTCTTTTGGTCGGAGACACAAACCAATTGCAACCGGTTACGGTTATCGAGACCGATCTGAATGATAAATTAATGGCAAAATACAACATCAAACCGGATTACGATTACGTTCAAAATTCCATTCTTTCTACCATGCTTAGAAAGGACAAGAATTCCAAAAGCATTCTTTTGAGATATCACTATCGATGTGGCAAGAAAATCGCAAACTTTGTGAATCAAAGGTTTTATGAAGAGCAATTAAAATTGTTAAACAAGAACGATGGGAGCTTAACTTATATCGACGTTCACGATTCTTTTCATTCTGAGTCGCGTAACGCTTATGTCGAAGAAGCAAAATCGATCGTGGAGCTCGTCAAAAAATATCATTATCGTGATGTGGGAATTGTGACTCCTTTTGTCAATCAAGCTGCCTTAATTAATCGTTTCCTTTCGGAAAACAAAATCGATAAGGTCAGAGCTGGAACCATCCATACGCTTCAAGGCTCAGAAAAATCTGTCATCATCATGTCTGCAGCCATATCGATTAAAACGGGTCAAAAGACCATGGATTGGATCAAAAACAATCACGAATTAATCAATGTAGCCGTGACGAGAGCCAAGGAACAATTTATTTTTGTCGGAGACAAGAAGGCCATCGATGTTTTAAGTGGCAAGGAAAATAACGACATCAAAGTGCTTTCTGATTATGTTTATAAAAATGGTGAAGTGGTTGTGCCGAAGAGCGACGTCGTGATTTCTACCGATTTTTCGAATCATTCGCAAAGTGAAAAAGACTTTTTTACCACGATTACTCCTTATTTCAATAAACGCGGGACGAAGATGCGTATCGAACGTAACGTTCCAGTAAAAGATGCCATTAAAAACGTTCATCCGGACGATTTAGCCACGATAGGAAATAAAGAATTTGATGTGATTGTTCAAGCGAGTCAAGGATTATTCAAACGAAATTACAGAACCATCGTGGTATTTGAAATTGACGGCGGTGAACATGTTGGTTCTAAAACGACCGCGCTTAGAGATCGCGCGAAAGAAAGCATCTGCGCTCATTATGGCATTAAGATGATTCGGATCGCCAATTCTCAAGTCAAAGATTATGAATTAATCATCTCTTTATTTGAATGCATCATCAAAAACATTCCCGATATTGAGAATGTCGCCACCCAATTGTCCCTATTTGAGGAAAACGCGTAATTCGTTAAAAAGAACATAAACCCCATAAAACGACTTCATGGTGTCGCCTACCTCAAGAGCATCCACTGATATCAACTTATGAGCATGTTTCGCCTCATTCTCCTCCGATAGGCGGATACTATTGACGAGCTAAGGAGCAAAAAACATGGAACTAAAAGATTTCACCCCAAAAGAACAAGAACAAATCAAAGAAGGATTGTCGACAGCCGAAATCACGGATCAAGAAGCCGCGAAAAAGATTTTGGATCTCGTTCCGCCTGAATGGATAAGAAAGATCCCTTTCTTTGTCCGTAAGCACGCGACAACCAAAACGGTGGAACGCATCGCCAAAGAACGTCCGGATTTGTATGCGGTAGCCAAAAAGCCTGGGGAGTTGCCTGAAAAAGAAAAAGAAGAATTACGTGTGATTATTACTGGCATCTTTCAAGAGAAGATGGCAAAACATCACATTCAATAAAACTTTAAAAATGCTCCAAATCAAAATCAGGAGCATTTTTTTCATATCGCAAAACACACGGTGTTGCGATTGCCACAACATGAAGATAACGACAAGGCTCTTCCATGTTTTAAGTAACGGCGCGTCATATTTGCCATAAAGAAATCTCTTTTTCCATAAATCAGAGACAACCGATAAAAGACTGGAGTTTTATGGATGATTTTTTGATTTTATCAATGGCTTATAGAAGGATAAAACACATGATTTAATTGGTTTTTCATATCTATTTGTAGCCCCCAAAAAAACAACGGCGTTGCCACAGGATATCTTCGATTTGCTCCTTTTTGTGCCGAATGCTAGATTTTGCTCATTTATTAATTTTTTCTTGAAGTGTATATCGCTCTTTTTATAATCGAGAACATGAATAAATCATGGTTTTTAGTTTTATCAATCCCTCTCTTCCTTGTTTCGTGTCAAAATTCAACAACAGCATCTTCTCTCATCAGTTCTGCTTCTTCTTCGCTTGATTCGACGTCACAACAACGGCCCATTGATGCTTTCTTCGCTTCATTAAAAGACGACAACGGGACCATCACCAAAGATGATGGAGGCGTTGTTTATTATTATGGCGAAGCGACCATGGAATATTACGCCGACGGAACCCAAGAAGGCTATATCACCAACGGGGACGCTGGAATTTATGATTTTACATTCGATTCTAATGGTGCAGTTGTTTTAGGCCAGTATTATAGCGATGGAACGTATTATCATGACGGCATTAATTTAAATGTTTTCACCAATTTTGTAGGTGATATCGCGTCATTTGAACCTATCGAAAACAGCGAGAACGATTATCAGGTTGGATTAAAAACTTTGTTGGCCTCATACCTTTACCGTTTCGGAGACTGGAGTAATACACACACGGCCGAACTGACCTCCATGACCATGACGTTAGACGTTGCTTCGCATTCCTTGATGGTCTATTACGTTTATCAAGACGCAGCGACAGAAGAAGTCGTTGAACATTCTTACACGATTGAACAAGTGGGAAGCACAGCAAATTCATCCGTTGATGCTTTCTTAAAAAATCCAACGGGCGCCATTCAACGTAGCAGCTTTTCAGAACGATTTTTATCCGGTGAAGACACCTTGTTTGATTCGGGACGAGGTACCATTCCCTTCCCCAAGGACGCGACCGTTAGATTCCGCGATCAAGGGTCATCGAATCCTAGCATTTCCGATGAAATTTTATCGTTGTCCTTCACGGATTTAGACACGGATGATTATCGTTCTTCTTATGCGCAACAACTTTTAGATGCCGGATTTGCCTATCCAGTCGACGAAGAAGGGAATTCCCGCACCTATACCAATCAGGATACCGATTGGGAAATGGGAATGATTGCCATCAAGCAACATGATTACATTCAATATAGCGATTGTGCCGTATTGCTAAAATACGACGATGAAGAACGTTCTCTTTATGTCGGCTTTACGTTTTGGAATCAATCGTTAGAAAGCCAAGATCTCACTTATCCGAATGCCTTATTAGCGGATTGGAATGCGAGGCATCCCTCACAAATGACTCCTTTTTTCTCTTTCCCAGCTTCTTCTCATTTGGTTGCCACTTTAATTAACGGCGACTTGTTGCATGAAAATTATGGCACTTTTCAATTGGCGTTTGATTCGGTTGCTGCCGCGAGAGAGTATTACAACATTTATGCCGAAGCAGCAAAAGAGGCATCCTGGAAGCAAGGATCTAGCGTGATTACGCAGGCGATTGCTGCCTCTTCCGAAACTCTTTTGACGGATACCAACTACCTTTTCTTCTATGGGCCACAAGACAAGACCGTTTTGCTTTGGGGAATGTTTTGTGACGAAAACAACCACGCGATCGTTTCGTTTGTTTTTGATGTGGGCGTCGTTCGTGCGGATACGCTTTGCGATGAAGGATTGACCCGTTAATGTTTTTAAGATCCATAAGATAAAAGAAAGGAAAATAAGTATGAATCGAAAATCATTGTTCTTGTTACTTTCTACGGCTAGTTTGTTGGCCGCCTGCGGAGAAAACAAACCCATCTCTTTCTCCGTCTCTTCAACAGCTCCTGTCGTTACGTCTTCTCTACAAGAAGAAAAGATTTTAGTGAAAGAAGATGCCGCTGTGACAAAAGTCACCTTTTATGATTCTTTTGACGTTGCCAAAAGTGAATTGGGCAAAGTCATTACTTCCTGGGGCGACGCCGAAGAAATTTATGCGACAGTCGAAGTCAAAGAGGGTTATAAAGTCAAAACCTTTGATGCCTTTTCTTCTTTGAAAGATACCATCAGCAGTAACGGCGGTGCCTATGCCCGTACCAAAGACGGGGCGGCGATTTATCGCTTGAAAGCCAAAGAAGGGAAAACCTTAGACAAAACCGACACCATCGTGGTGAATGTGAGAAAAATCCGTTCTGTTACGGGAGAAGGCATTGAAAATGCCACTTTAGACATCACGGCAGATAACCCAGCAGAAGGGGATACCGTGAACTTTGTTTTAACGCCGAACGAAGGCTATTCCGTCACGGAAGTGCAAGTCAGCGCCAAAACTTCAAAAGAAAACCTTCCAGTACAACGTGGAGAAGGTGACGCCAAAAACCAATACTCCTTCCAAATGGTTGATGATGACGCGGTAATCCGGGCCACCATTGCAACCGCAGCGAATGTGACCATTACCGTTTCTCAACCGGTTTCTTATGTTTATGATTTCTCTTTAACTGGCGAAACGAGCGCTGCTACGGTAAATGTTGATGGGGCAAATGGCGCCTTCACAATCGGAGAAACCGTCCAAGTTATGGCACGCGTAAATGATTTTGCGAAGACTGTCAAAGCCAAATTAGGAGAAAGCGATGTCTCTTTGGAGTGGGATGCGATAGAAGGCGGTTATGTTGGTTCTTTCACCGCACCAAATCAAGAAATGACCTTTGCGTTCGTCGAAGGGGATGCGCAAGAAGAACGCACCTTAACGGTGACTTTCAGCGGAGTGGAAGGCGTCACGGTTTCTTATTGGGAGGATCCAGAAGACAAAGATACCAAGAGTGACGAAGTTCCTTCTCCTCTTTATGATCATCAATCGCTTTATTTGAAAATCAATGAACCGGCGGCAGATGGTCAAACCTATTTGGTAGAAAAGAAAGCCGACGGCGATGACGAATATACGGAAATCGATCCAGAAGAGGACCATGCTCGTTTCTACGGCATTTCCATTGAAGGCAATACGCGGGTAAGGATTTCTTATCAATAAACAAAAAGCTGAACAAATCCAAAGGGCGGCTGCTATCTAGATGTAAATAAGATAGGCATAACCGTCCTTTTCTATTTTCTTAGATGGAAGAAGTGTCGTTTTAATCGGTGCATTTTTTGAGACGGAGCGTTAAAACAAGGGAAAACTTTTTTCGCTTATCATTTTTACAATTTTGCTTACATCCCACAATTCTTGTGTTTTTTTTTTTTTTGATATAGACTATACGCTGCATCAAACTTTTTTAAAAAGTTCGAGGAATTGAGGATTATGAAAACCAAAAAAAGAACGCTGGTCATTTCCCTTTCTCTTTTAGGGTCAGTGGCTTTGATCGGCACCGGTTTTGCGACCTGGGTTATCTCCCAAAACGCTTCAACGACAACCAATGGAAATATCATTACCGACACCACGACCGACAACACCCTGTCCATTACTGACATCTCCTGGGATGACAAGAAAGATGCAGGCTCTATTTGCTTCGGATGGGATGGCGAAGCATCAAAGGACGCTTGGCTCACCAATACCGATATGAGCAAAAAAGCGGATTTGACCTCTACCGTTTATTTTTCTGTCGGTCCTGTCACCGCCATCAAAGACGTGACCGCAACAATTGCTATCGCGGAAGGCTCTAAGGCCACATGGGATGCAAACCAGGGTGATCTCGTCGCTTTGCCCACTTCCTTAACCCCCACTTTAGTGAATCCTGAGGCAAAAGACGAAACAACGGCAAAATACAAATGTGAAATCACTTTTACCTGGGGAAGCCACTTTGGAGGTAAAAACCCTTTAACGTATTACAACGAACATAAGGCAAACGAGAAGATTGGTGAAAGCGAAACCACGTATGCTGCTGATGCAAAAGCGTCCTTAGACAAACTATCGAAATTGAATAATTGCCAGTTTGTTGTCACTTTTAGCGCGACTGCTAAGGCAGCAAACGATGCTTAATTTTATAGGGTTAAACATGAAACAAAATCGAAAAATTAGAATCTCTCTCTTCGCCACCGCAGGCGTTCTTGCGTTAGTAGGAATCGGTTTTGCCGCCTGGACCATTAGCCAGGGAGCGGAGAAAGAAGCCACTGGTAGCATCTCTGCTGATGCCACCGTCAAGAACAACGCGCTTTCTATTGATGCAACAAGTGACTGGGTTAAGACTGACAATGCCGCGATTCATTTTGGGCCAAAAGTTTCTGGTACGATAACGAATCCTTGGTTGACTGTGGATTCTGGATCGACCCCAGAAGATTTGACTGCAACCTATCGCTTAGTCGTGAAATACAACGACAAGGAACCAACAAGCGTCACTGCAGCTTTGAGCGCTACTGAAGGATATAACACCGCATTTAATAATGGTTATGTCGGCGCCTTACCTACAACGGAAAAAGGCATCGCGATTGGAGCAGGAGTCAAAGACGCGGAACATAAGACAGTCACCTATGACATCAAGGTAACCTTTACTTGGGGTTCTGCTTTTGGCAACATTAATCCCTATGAATATTACAACAAACAGACTTTCACTTCGGATTTAGCTTCTCAAGCAAAAACCGCCATTGAAGGATTATCTTCTTTAAATTCTGCCTCATTCACTTTAACCATTACTGTCAGCTAAAAAACAAACGAACCAGGGGGATGTTACTAATTTTTGGTAATCACCACCTTCTCTATTTATTGTGTCTTGAATAATGCCCTGCTCTAAGACGTTATTTGAGACACTAAAGCCATTTTAGAAACAAGAGGAGGCAATCTTAACGATGCCCCTCTGACTTATTAATTAGAAAGGAAACATCATATGAAAAAAAGCATTATCATCTCCTTATCCGCCCTTGCTGGTGTTGCTTTGATTGGCACCGGTTTTGCGGGCTGGGTCATTTCTCAACAAGCAAGCACCAACAAAAATGGCGATATCACTGTCTACACCGTATCAACGAACAATATGGCCATCAAAGATCTTCGCTGGGATGATGCCGTGGAGGGAGATCAAGGCGGCCATATCATCTTTGGAAAACCAGAAGGTACACCCAAAACAACCTATTCTTGGTTAAGCGCTACGGATGAAGTCAAGGTGGAGTCCCTTGTTCGGACGCTTACTTTCACAGTCAGTAACGAAGTTCCAACCGATAGCGCAGCGCCTAAATTGGCCATTTCTTTAACCGTGAATGATTCGGCGA
>CADAUN010000048.1 GCA_902791085.1 uncultured Erysipelotrichaceae bacterium
TGCATGTAACCCAAGTAAATCGCTTGTTTTTAACGGGGATGAATAGGAGAAACGATAATCTAACGCAGAACGCTCTAAAGCTTCGATTCGATAGATGACCGCATTCTCTTGGTAACGATAACGGAGATAATAAGTGCCCGCAGAAGCTGGAATGAAGAAATTTTCTTGCCTGGCATTTAGCATATTGCCATTTTGATCTAAGATTTCTAGAGCAATTTGATCCGAAGAAATATCGCCTAAAAAGGGAGAGGTCCCTTCGGCTTTCGGTGCCACGAATTTTTCTCCGACAAAAGCTTTTGTTTCGATGTTGGCATAGATTTTTGGACTGGCGTTAAAATCTCGATCTAAGGAATAACCGCCAAAGGAATAGAGCAACAAAGATCCGCGACTATAGTTTTCCACTTGATCGAAAACCACGCTGACAGAATAATTTCGGAACGTATCTAAGTGATTTTTGAGTCTTCTACCGTCATTGTATTCTTGCGAAAAGTCCCAGATCGTCAAATAACTGTCGCCGTTTTTCACTTGAACTTTTTTGGTAAAAGGATCGAAACGGATATTGGCTTCCAGGCTGGAAAAACGGGTATAAGAGCCAGAGCGGTTAAGTTCAGTCGAATATCCTGTCAGTACTGGCGAACCTGCGCTGTTCGTCAAATAACTGTTCGCCACCATAACGCCGTGGTAACAAATAGCCGCTTCGGCATAGTTAGAATAATTTCGAATCACGACAGCGAAAGTTTCATCGCTTTCCCCGTCTTCAAAGAGCAAAGAATAGGTTTTTAGTGCCAGCGATTTATCACTAGAAAATGGCAGCATATCAGCTTCGAAAACGCCATTTAACTTCGCTTTAAATCTCGCTTTGGCTCCGCTTTCTAAACCATAGAGCGCAAGGCCTTGCCTGGAAGAGGTGGGAGCGATGGCATTCGCTTGACCACCGCTTTTGCCTTCCTCATAGAGAAAAACATGGTCGGCCGTTGTTTTTTCTTCACCAAGGAAAAGTTCTTCCTGATTTGGCTTAATCCCTTCTATTCCGTCCACTGCGATACTTTCAGCAGCAGAGAGATTGGAATATAATTTTTCGCCAACAGGCAACAACAAGCCAAGCGCTGAAATACTGAATAACAGACAAAGCCTTTTGGATTTCATGATTTCACTCCTGCTTTAATGCATTTAATACGTCGTCTAGCTTAACGGTGGCTAAGGAAATATATTGATCGCCGCATCCGTAATAGATGTAAAGGAGCCCATCGCGATTTACCCAACCCGTCGGGAAGACACAGCCTGGATAAAATGGACTTTTTTCGAATTCTTGATCCGGTTCCATCACCGCTTCTTTGCTAACGGAAAGAATCTTGGTCGGATCCTCTAAGTCCAAAAGCATGAACCCAATACGATATAAGCTATCTTTTTGGGAGACCCCATGAAAGAGAATTAACCAGCCGTCTTTCGTCTTCATCGGTGGGCAACCTACGCCGACACGGTTATCTTGCCAATCGTTTAATCCGCTGGGATAAAGCAATTTTGGTTCCTCATAAACAATCATGTCGTCCCCACTTGCAATCCAAATGCCAGGATGATCATAGCCTTGCGGAGTATCCGGGCGATAAGGCCTAGATAATTTCCAATATTTGCCTTTTATCTTCTCGGGAAAAATGACATTGTCACGGTCATCAAAGCGCGGATCAGACAGCCTGCCTAATCTTTTCCAATGAATAAGATCTTCGGAATAAGCCAAATAAGAAACGGAATAGTTCTTACGTAAATAAAGCGGGGCGTCTTCTTGCGGATCTTTATAACGAGTGCCACCTTCCCAGCGTTCCTCAGGCGGTAACCAATAACGACCACAAAACCAAGGACGGGCCGCATAAACAAGATAATATGCGTTCCCCATTTGAATCAGGCGCGGGTCTTCAATCGAACCCCCGTCAGGCTCATCGGTATGCAAGTCATAGACTGGTTCTTTGAAACAACGGGTGAAATGAATGCCGTCTTTGCTCGTGGCTAAACCTAACACAATCCGGTGGGCGTTATCAAACCCCGCTGCCCGGTAGAGCATAACGAATTCCTTCTTTTCCTCTACATAAACGACAGCAGGGTTTAAAACGCACATTGCCTCCCAAGGGTTATTCTTTTCCGGAACAAAAATCGGATTTGCACGATATTTAGTCAACTTCATAACACGCCCCCTTTTAGAAGAAATCAAATCAAACCGTCATCCATTCAATGGCCATCTTGGTGCCGTAGAAAGTATGCCCAGAATCTGGACCAAAGATGTTTAACGCGCCATTCAAACAATATTTGCCAAAAGAAGTGTCTTTGGTGAAGGTATAAGTCCTAGCGCGGTATTGTGAGACATAGATACGACATTGCGTCGAATCGATACGGTCGATTTCAATTCTGGTCCAAGGATCAAGGTTAGAATCATTGGCCCAGACTTGTTTTGCGCCACCGCCATCGAAGGACCAAGCGGCGTCAATCGAGAGGAAGAACGTCACTTTCTTTGCCACTTTTCCCGTCGAATCATCCCAAAGATTAACGGTATTGTCCAAATAACGATCGCCCCATTCTGTGCCTTCTAGTTTATAAACTTCCAATCCGCAATAGGATTTGGTGGAGTCAAGAACGGCGCCAGTATGTTTTGCGGCTTCGGTATTGGTATTTAACGCAGAAACATTCATTTCTTCCGCTTCTTCTACCATCGTTGCGTCGCTATAATTTGCCCCAGAAACACCGTTCGTAACAAATGCGTTGAAGGATGCCTCCATTCCCTTAGGAATAATGACTTGGTTATTTTGAGCCGTAAAAGAATCGCCTTCCAATCTGCCGCCATAATAACCGAAGCAGTCGGTCGCGGTAGACATATGTTGCGTCCAAAGATGGATCTTGCTGTTTTCTAAAGAACCACCTTGAACAGAAACGCCGAGAACGCCTCCCGCTGCGTGATTTAGCATCGCGGTGGCCACATTCAATGTGAACTCACAATTTTCAACGTGGCCAGCAAAAGTGCGGGCAACCATGGCACATCCGCCATAGTCTTGGCCTTGGGTTTGCGCATAGACTTTTAAATTCTTTATGGTGCCGCTGAAATTGGTGAAAAGGAAAGCGCCGCCTTGAGTATCATTACCCCAATATTCGTAACCAGAAGAAATCGTATGACCGGCACCATCAAGATAACCAGCAAAGTCCGAAACCAAGATGTGACGACCGTTTCCTCTTGTATATAGAGTCTCACTGACATCAAAGTCTTTCCCCAAAACGTATTTGCCGTTTTCCTCCATGGAGAACAACTGTGTCTCCTCAGTAATGAGATCGGCATAAACTGCGGTGTAAATGGTGTTTGATGTTAATTTGTCGAAGTCCTTATCCCAATAGACAAACGCTTTGCCTTCAGGAGCGGCCTCTTTTGCTTTTGCTTCCGCGTCCGCCACATTGTCTTCGCTCACTTTTGTGTTGTAAACAACATCATAAGAGGCGAGTTCGCTTTCTCCCGCTTTGAACGTGGCTTTATAGGTGTTAATCACGCAGCCGGTCACTAAAATCACAAAATTTTCATGAGGATTCGCAATCGAATAGGTACCGTCCTCATTCTTGCTTGCGTCGCCTTCGACGCCAGAAGCGGTTTGATAACGGACTAGGCAAACGGATTCAGATTGGTCATATCCCGTTTCCCAAGAAAGACGGAAAGTATATTTTTCCGCACGATAAAGAATTTGGTCTGGAGCGTTCTTGATGGCGTTGTCGATATTGCAACGGAAAGTAACGTCGATTTTCTTTTCTTCAACGCCTTCAATAGAAATCACAACGTCCTCATGGATGGCTGCAATTTGATAGGTATCACCGTCTTTAGCAGTAAGGACTTGTCCATTCGCCGTGACTTTGAATTCATCGCCTTTCGTATATCCTTCTTCTAAAGTAAATGAGAAGGAGTAATCGCTCCCAGTCGCTGCGCTTGCGTTGCCATGGAACACAACACCCTCTACTTCATCAAAAGTGATAAAACAAGTGACTTTGGCAACGCCTTCCACGCTGATATGAAGATTGCCCTTCACGGCTTTCACTTTGTAGACGTCGCCTTCTTGGGTGACTTCTTTTTCTGTTTCGCCCTCACGCACGACGACTTTGGAGTCTTTGGTTAAGCCATATCCTTGTTCATAAGCAATGGAGAAGGTGTAATCCGCGCCATATTCGACGCTTCTTTCCCCGCTCAAGGTATAAACGTCACTGGTGGCGAAAAGGACGGAAAAGGTCTCCTTTTCAACGCCTTCCACCATTACATTCAAATCGGATTGAACATTAGAAATCACATACTCGTCCCTTTCGTTAGGGAGGATTTCTACCTGGTTGGCCAACAATTTGAATCCACTGCCTTTGACATAGCCTTCTTCCAAGGTAATGGTGATGGTAACGTCTTCTCCTTTTTCTACTTTTTCGGGCCCAGATAAGGTATAGCCCGTTCCGTTATGCAAAGTGACGGAGCAATATTCAATGAGAGTCGAGGAATTGTTTCCTTCAGAAGATGCTGTCGATTCTTCCGAAGATGAAGAACGAGAAGTTGGAGAAACAGAAGAGATGGAGGATTGGTCCGACGGCGGATTGGTCTTAGAACTCGTGGACGGATTTTCTTTTTCCGTACACGCAGTTAAAAGAAGCAAGGCGCTTAACGTTAGAACCGAAAGTTTCTTTTTCATAGAACTCCTTTTATGAATTCCAGCTATTTTTGGAATCCTGATTTGCTTTTATTATAATCGTCGGAAAAATGTAAGCGCTTTTTTAATGTAATTATGTTTGTAGAAAATGTTTCAAAATATTCGTTTATCGATATTTAATGTAATGTTATTGTTTAAAAATCACGAATTCATTCTTGCTTTAAAAATAACGAAAAATTTACTTGCAAAATCGAGATAAGTTCTAACGCAAAGGCTCAACGACAAATAACTTTTATCTTTAGCTTTTTCCCTTTTGGTTTAATGAGGCAAGAATCTGCCCGTTTCCCATCCACGTAAATCTCTTGTTCTTTGGTGTTGCCCAAATTCTCCACTTCGATGTCATAGAGACAGCCTTGGAAGATTCTTTGAATTTTGGCTTTTCGAATCGAAGACGGTAAGCAGGGTTGAATCTCCAACGCATCAAATTTTGGACGACAGCCAAAAATGTAATGTTGCAAAGCAATGTTCATCCAAGTCGCAGTGCCGCTTAACCAACTAACCCCTGCTTCTCCTCCGCGCTCGGCATAGGGGGCGCGTACATTCGAAGAATAAATATATGGTTCCGCGTTGTAACGTTCTACTCCTAATTTTTTCACGATATGATAAGGCATGAGTTCGCTATAGACTCGATAGGCATCATCTCCACGACCTAATAAGCAATAGGCAATGATAGCCCAAGCATTCGCATGACAAAAGATGCCACCGTTTTCTCCGATTCCAGGCGTAGCAAACGAGATTTCCTCCTCGGGAGAAGGATAATTTCGTTTCAAGGCGGGGTATTGCATGACTAACCCAATATCCGTGTTGCAATATTTCATCACCTGATCCATGGCTTCGTTGCCACGTTTCGTGTCGGCCGTTTCGGAAATCACAGCCCAAGAATTGGAATTCAACCAGATTCTGGCGCACTCTTCCTTGCTTCCACCAATTCGTACTCCGCTATCAGTGATAGCACGGATATAGTGGTCATCTTCCCACATGGATTGGTTTAATACGTCCGCTTGTTGCTTAGCAAGTTGGCGATATCGACTTCCGTCAAGTCCTTTTCTTTCTCGCAATTCAGCGACCATGTTTGCACCAAGAACAAATTGTTCTGCCACCATGACCGATTCGCCTTTTCCTTTCCGGCAAACCGTATTCAGGCAATCGTTCCAATCACTATTTAGCATCAATGGAATGTGATGTTGGCCCATGGTAGAAAGCGTAAATGACAATGAGGCTTCTAAATGTTCTAACATGGTGGCTTCGCCGCCATCATAGAACGGTACTTTCTGGTCTAAGAAAGATAAATCGCCAGTCTCCGCTGCCACTTCATATAAGGTATAAATCATCCATAAATGGTCGTCACTACGATCACTAACAACCGATTTCTCTTTTTCCACATGGAAATAAGTGTGATTCGTTTTGCCACATCGATATTGTTCTTGCATCACTTCTTGGATGCGCGCTATCACTGCTTTCGGGTCATGCAATACTTGGCTTAAACAATCCTGAGAAGTATCTCTTACGCCAAACCCTCTTCCCACCCCGGGCGCGTAGTAAGAAATATTCCGGCAAACTAAAAAATTCACATAAGCTTGGTATGGATTCCAGACATTTGCCATACGATTTAAATCAGGATCAGGTGTCTCCACATGGAATCTCGCTTGTTTTTGCTTCCACTTTTCGCGAAGTCGAATCCACATCGATTCTAAGCGATCTAGTTTTTTAAAATAGGCAATACAAGCATCCTGGTCTTCCTTTTGTTCGATGGTGCCTAACGCAAAGCCACAGGTCATTTCGCCTTTTAAGGATACATCATAACTAAAGGCCATCGTGCCTTCCCCACCCTGCAATTCGGTATTCGGGCAAACTCCTAACTCCACCGATTTTGGATTGGAGAAATCTCGATAATAGCCTAGGAAATCTTTTCTAGAACCGGTAAAAGAAGATGAAGGGAGAGTCGATGTCAAAAACACAAAAGGCGTCTCTGAGGGGCGAGGCTGCATATCAATGAAATAGTCATAGACCAACGCATCGACATTTTTCCGATAACGAATGTCGTTGCTTTGCCTGGTGTAGCATTGCCAAACCGCTTCGCGAAGGTATTCCATATTCCCCATTTCTTTGGCTAAAAAGAGTTTAAGCTCTCGCGGTTCTGCGCAACTGAGTTTCAAACGGTAAATCAAAGCATTCTTTTCGCCAACAAAGCAAAGAAGCTCGGCTTTCACACCATCTTTGCAAGAAATAAATTTGGTATAACCAAGACCGTGTCGAGATTCAAATGAATCCAATTGGCAATGGCAAGGCAAGCCATTCGGGCACCAAGTCGTTCCGGTTTTTAAATCTTTGATATAAAGGAACAATCCTCCGCAGTCGGTAGGCAAATTAAAAAAAGGATAACGACCGATTCGCCAAATCGCCGGCGATTTATACCAGCTCAAGGAACCACCCGCTTGGCTCATCATTGTATAAAACGTTTCGTTCGTCAAATAATTCATCCAAGGAGAAGGCATATCATAACGATGGAAAACCACCTCCTGAGCAGCATCATCAAATTCAAAATAAGAACGAATCTTGTCTTCTTCCATACTTTAAAACCTTCTCCAAATCATTGTTTGGGCAATATGTCTTCTTTCCTTTTCCATTATAGGAAATATTTGACAATCTAGTCATCTTATCGTGCCCATATTTCGAAATTTGAAACATTTTCTAACGTTTTAGAAGAAAGAAAAAGAATTTGGCTACAACATTAGATGCGTAAAATCGCCATGCATTTCTTCCGCTTTTTAGTCATCATTGCAATCTAAGAGAAAAAGAAAACGGATAATCGACATTGATCATCCGTTTTTTCCTCAATCATGGCGGAGCGGTACATTCTCCATGCGAACACCAATCTCAACATAGGTCTTATTTAGGTCTAACCAGAACTGGGTATCCCAGTTGCATCCGTGGGTTCAGAATTTCTAAGTTTTAGAACGTTCTGTTATCCTGTCACGAATCCGCCAATTATCATTCAGCGATTTTCCAATAGCCAGTTTTCTTTGAGCCGACTCTTTCTATCACCTTCTCTTTTTTGAGGATGGAGAGATTCTTCTCTATGCCTTTTTCGGAAATTCCGACAAGAACGGAGAGCTGATGTGTGGTCGCATTGGGGTTGTTTCTAATTTCCGAGACGATTCTCTCTTGGCTTCTATTCAGTTTAATCCCTATTTTATTCCCTACTTTATTCCCCACTTTTGGCTCATAGGGATTCTTAACCGCATCTATCCGATGCAGCGGAAGCACCACGGTGATAGAGTTGTCTTCAAACCTGAATGCGTTGGTCGAGTAATTCCGGATGATGGTCGGCACTCCTCTTCCGGTCTTCTCGCTCAGATGCAGTTGCATGAAAATATCGGAAAGCTCTTTGTTCACGGGGATAGAGCGCCCCTGGTAAAAGCCATCCAATGTCTGCCCGGGGGCGAGTTCGCCAAAGGAAGTGATCTCTATCCTATCGGAATAGAAAGTAATCATGGGCGCGTTCAGCGAAAGCCAATTGTTGTGGATGAAGGCATTGTAGATTGCTTCGTTGTAAGACTGCTGGTCAAAAAGATAGTCCTCTTTTCTCGTAGTGGTCCTGTTCCTTTCGTCCGCCTGGGGGATGTTCAGAGACTGGCCGAAGTCGATGACTCTGTCGATGGCATAAAGAATACAGCAGTTGCCGACTTCCTTGACCATGTACATCGGGTCGGATTTGCTAGTCCCGGAAAAGACAGAGACTCGGACCGCAATCTGAGAATTGTCAGCCAAAAGAGCGGCCAGAAGATTGTATTCGCCTTCTCGGGTAAGAAGACGGAGATTGTCTTTGAACGTAGCTTCCGAAAGAGAGAGACCTTTTCCTCCGTAATACATGAAAAGACCCTCAAAAGTGAGTTTTTGATATGGAGAAGGCTGATTGACCAAAGAAGGAAGGCCCTTGGACAAGACTTCCCATAGTTTTGCCTCCCATTCTGGATACATCGCCAGATTAACTTTTGAAGAGCCAATCCTGAGATAGCGAACTTTACCAAAGGAAGTCGGAACGTTCCTTGCCGCAGGTATTCTAAGCAGGACGACCCTTTTGCCTTTGATTCTGCATTCAGAGAAAGAAAAAGGAATGGAGGGATTAAGCTGATGAGCAAGATAGTGCTGAAAGGGTTCCCCTTTAAGGTCGGTTTGATAGTCAAAAGCGGTCGAAACAATCTCGTGGCCCTTGTCTTTCACTCCCCAGACGATGTAGCCTTCTTTTCGCCCGGCCAATGCTGCAGCATTGGAAATGGCAGAGATGTATTCCCCAATGGCGTTTGGTTCATACCAGTTCTCTTTGAAATCGAACCATTCTTTCTCGCTTGGATACCTGACCAGTTCTTCAATTATGATTTTGTCTTTGGCTTCATTCATTTTTTAAACCCTACTTATTATAATAAAAAGTAGGGAATAAATAAACCATACCGATACAAAAAACGAACACTTTTATCAAGTGTTCGCACGAAACTTCGATGGCGGAGAAGAAGGGATTTGAACCCTTGCTGGGCATACACCCACTAGCAGTTTTCGAGACTGCCCCCTTCGACCACTTGGGTACTTCTCCGTAGCGGTGTTAATAATACCCCGAACCCTCTTTTGAGACAAGGGCGAATTCCGCCTCTCTAAAAGAGAAT
>CADAUN010000049.1 GCA_902791085.1 uncultured Erysipelotrichaceae bacterium
AGCCATTTCTTCTCTCATTTATAATGCCTTACGAAACAATGAGGATTTGGACCGTTCTCAATTGAAAAAGGATTTGTTTTTCCTTTGCCTTCCTGGCATGAAATAAACCTGGAAAGAAAAAGAGACCATTCCCTTCGGATTCGTCTCTTGTCAAGCAGCGCTAGCAATGGCGGATACCAAAGCCACGTCGTCATAGAATTGCGTTTCGTTTAGAGGGATATCTGGCGTTACCCCTTTATCGATGTTTTTCCAAGTGCCGTCGCTAGCAACAGAACAAAGCTGCGCGGGGCCTGACATTTGAAAAGGATAACCGTCGGCAGTAATGGTCGGGCGAACAATACAAGAACCGCCACCTGAAGTTTCACCCATGATTTTGGCAAGTCCATATTCTTGGCAAATCGCGGCAAAGAGGTTCGCGCAAGAAAAGGAATAATTAGAGACCAAAACATAGAAATGGTAGGATTTTACATCAGCTGAATTGACTTGGCCATCAAGATTCGTATCCACGCGATAGCAAAGATCGTTTTTAGAAGAAGTAAGAGGATTCATCACTTTCACATGAACATTATTGGTCAAGAATCCTAACGCTCCAAGTAGTCCAGCCACTGCTCCTCCGCCATTTAAAGACAAATCAATCACGACATTTTCGATGCCACTTCTTTTCCCAATATTGAGGAAGGCACGATAGAACAAAGCAAAAGTGTCACTACTGACATCGGCACTCATGATGCTAGAAGGAGTGAAGTCTTGATAGGTTGAGTTAAAAGAATCAAAAGTAAGAATTGCTGTATTGTCTACGAAGCGCAACGCAGAAGGATTCTTTCCCCGCTTAGCCATTAAGGATTTTGATTTTAAAGCCAAAGACTTCATCCGTTCTGAATAAGAAGCGGCAGAGACGGTGTAAGTTCCCTCGCCAAACGTAGACGTAAAGCCATAAGAACCCGTATGTCCGTCGCCCATTAAACCATTGAGCAAATCGTCCATGCCACGGTCATAAAGGCTTTCTCGCGTCGATTGGAGCTCGTTTTGTACCACCGCATATTGTTTGTTTAAATAGCTATCCAATCCGTTAAATTCGGAAGAGAAGCCATAAAACGAATCCACTAAAAAGCACAAATCATTGTAATTGTAATTGCTATAAGTCGAATTACGACCCCGTTGATAATAACGGCCGCTATAATAGTCCTCGCCATAACTAGATAAGGTTTTTGTGGTGTTCTGACGGATGAAACCATCGGTGCCAACCAAATAAAAATCGTCCCCATTAAAAGCAATCGAAATACCATTTGGTTCGACAAAAACATGGTTCACAATGGAAAAAGGCAAGAAAAGCATTTCGCCTTTCGCTTCTATTGTCATATGATATTTCGCCAAGTCAAAGACAGTCTCGTGACCTTTTTGATAGACGCTGTTAAGTTCTTGAAGATAAGGATCTTTTGAGGTCGTCTTTGCAATTTCAGCGATGCTACCAACCGCGCTTACTTCTGTGACAATCGACATAAAAACGTCATAGTCATCAAAAGTAATCGTATCTTTTGCATCATCAAACGAAAGCAGGCAAGACAACGAGTTGTCTTTGTTGCTTAAGCGATAGGAAATTTCTTCGCCGTTTGACGTTTGCACTTGGTAATTATCGCATACCAAAGAAATCGCTGTTTCGGCGGCACAGTAAATGACGCTGCCTTTGCTCGCGTAAGGAATGTCTCCCACTTCTTTGGCGACAAAATCATTGCCTTCTGCCTCATATTGATAAAGTTTAGCTTGTTGAAGAGAAGACAATGTCGTGTTGTTATTCGGCGTGACGATGCTATAAATGTTAAAACAACCAGAGCACAGGAAAAGAAGACTAGAAAAGAGAAAAGTTTTTCGTGCTCGTGATGTCATCATGATTATTCCTCTTCGTGCAATAATTTCACGATGATTTCATCGGCTTCTGCCCGATGTTTTTCCATGTCTTTCAACAAGGCGAATTGATCTAACGCGCGAACTAAATTATGTTCGGGATATGCAACGTGGAAATAAACGTCGCCTTCCAGATAATCCGCTAAGAAACGAATGCCGCATTCGTATGTCATAAGCCAAGCGGCATAAGGGAACAAACGAATCTCGTGCTCGCTTAAAGAATGATTAGCTCCGTGGATAAATCCTTTCGCATACGCTTCGAACATCGGCAAAGAGAAATGGATTTTAGAAGTGTCTTTCTCATCTTCTAAGCAAGTGTTCGCCCCAAAACGAATGGAATCGCCAAAATCGTATAAAGCAGAACCAGGCATCACGGTGTCTAAGTCCAAGATGGCCAGAGGTTTTTTGCCGGTGACATCAAACATGACGTTATTCAGTTTGGTATCGTTATGTGTAGTGCGAAGAGGCAAGGAGCCGCTTTTTAAACCATCGACAATCACACTGATTTGCTCGCGACGGTCAAATGCTTCTTGAATGATTTCGGGGCATGAGGCAACCCGTCCTTTTTTGTCCTGCTTCACCGCTGCCTCAAAATCGCGAAATCGTTTCGGCGTATCGTGGAAATGAGGGATGGTCTCGTAGAGAGTTTGGCTGGGATAAGATTGAAGAAGATATTGAAAACGTCCGAATGCTTCTGCAGCCAAACGGAATTGTTCTGGATTTTCCGGCATATCATAAGTTTTGCCTTCAATAAACAAATAAATTCGCCAACAATATCCTTCTTCATCGACTTCATAAAAGTCGCCATCGTTATTTTGCACTAGGTTTAAGCATTCTCGTAAAGGATCGCCCCCTTCTTCTTGGATGCGAAGATTCAAGAAATGGGTTACCCCGATGATGTTTTCCATCACTTTGATAGGTTCTTTAAAAGCAATCGGAGAAAGACGTTGCAACAAAAATTTGCCTTCCTCAGTCTCTAATACATAAGTGTCGTTGATGTGTCCCGTTTCTAAACGGGTGTAAGAGCGAATTTTTCCCACGGAGGCAAAGCGAGAGACAGCAGAGCGAATCATCGCGTCGGTAGGTATGGTTTTCATAAGTACTCCTTGCACAAAGAATGCTTGTTCATTGTAGCGCGTTCTTCTTGAAAAGAAAGTGACGAAAGAGAGACGTTGTCAATTTTCTTCCTTGGCAGGGAAGCGTCGGAAAGAAAGAAGCGCGAAGACAGTCGGTGCCAAAGGGGCCAACGCAGTGATGGTTTCTAAAACTGATATGGCTCCTTGATAAGGGAAATATTGCTCGGCAATGGCAAAGGGGATACTCAAATCAATGCACAAGATGCCAATCAATAAGAACATTTTCCAAAGTTTGAGATGATGGTCCATCAACATCGTGGAAAGAATGCAAAGAAAGCCAAGGAAAGCAAACCCAAGCTTAAAAAAGAACAAAGTGTCTATCGTTGTTACATTGCCTGCCAGGCGGTTAGGGAATGGGATGCAATTGGGAACGAGAATGGCGGCTGTGACAATAATCCAGGCAAAAGTGTAGTAGTTCCGGATTTCGTGCAAATCCGCGTTGCTGTCTTTCTCCGCTAAAGCATCGACAAAAGCGATTAAAACCGCAGCAAAAATCAATTCCACGATTTGATAGGCGATTTCGTTGTTACGCGTTTCAGAAGGTTCTTCCAAAAATAACAAAATCAAAATGACAAGAGCAAGTGAATGAATCACATCGAAGATGGTGAAGCCAAGAAAGTTATAAGCTTTCTCGCGCCAAAGGGTAGCATGTTCCCCGGTTTTCTTTTTTTCTGTCAATAACATAGGTCTTTTCTATGGTAGTCGCTTTTCTACACTTCGTCCAAGGCACTTCCTTTGGAATTTCGCTGCTTTGCTAAAATTCGTGGCATCACAATCAAAAAAGAGACAAGGCTAACAATGCCGGCGACACCATCCGCGATGGGTTCGGCCAAAAAGGCCATTTCAGGATTGTGAGACAAATAAGGTAATAAGAAGGTTAATGGCAAAAGCAAGACGAATTTACGGTTAACGGATAGCCAAATGGAATATTTTGCTTTGCCTATCCCCGTTAATCCGTCAACCAAAGTGTATTGGAAGGTCAACAATATCGCAGAATACATATACCAGTGAATATATTTGGTAGAAAAAGCAATCACGTCCTTCGCGGAAGAGGAAACGTCTGGGGAGAATTTTAAGAACAATTCGGCAAAAGGCTGTGCGGTGAAAAACGACGAAATGAAGAAGAGGGTGGTAAAGATCAAGCCGCATGTGGTGATTTGAAATTCTGCTTTTTTCACCAAATCCACTTTTCTCGCCCCAAATAGATAGGCCAATACGGGTTGGGTGCCACTAGAGATTCCTAGCAATGGGCCTGTCATTAAGGAGAAGAAGGCCTGAACAATGGTTGAACATTCAATATAGAAGTCCCCATTCGCGCCCGATTGTTGCAAAACAACATTCAAAGCAATCACCATCACAGAATCGGTGCATAAGATAATAAAGGGAGAAACGCCTAATTTTAAAATCTTTCGCATGATGCGCCACGAATAACCGCCAAAGAAGCGTTTGGTCGGCGCGCGCCAGCAAACAAATCCTAAGACCAGAAGAAAATATAAGAACCAAGAAATGGCAGTCGCGATTGCCGCTCCTTTTACTCCAAGGTTTAAGGTATAAAGGAAAATCGGATCCAAAATGATATTAAAAATACAAGACGCCAAGGAACCGATCATGGATTCGATGGATAGTCCTTGTGCGACTAAAAATTGATTTAACCCAACGGAAAGGAATGCAAAAACGCCACCGGTCAAAAACCAAATCATATAGTCGCGGGCATAAGGAAAAGACTCGCTAGACGCACCGAATAAATAAAGCATTGGCTCTAATAAGGCATACCCTAAAGCCGTCACAACCACAGAAAGAATGGTGAGCAAGAACATCGCGTTAGAAAAAATCTTTTCGGCATCTTCTTTGTTGCCTTGCCCTAATGACATGGAAAACAAAGGAGAGGCCCCATAAGTCACCAGATAGGCAAAAGAGATCACCAAAGTGGTGATGGGCGCGCATACGCCAGCTCCAACTAATGAAATCGAACCATTCGTTGGAAGATTGCCAATATAGATTCGATCAACAATGTTATAAAGAACCGAAATCCATTGGGCAATCATGGCCGGAATCATCAAACGGAATACGCTTTTTAAGGTATTTGAATTGCCTAAATCAATCGTTTTTTTCATAATCCATCCCAGTCAGGACGGCAATCATTCTACCCTTCTTTTCTAAAAGAAAAAGGAGAAAGAAGACATGTCATTGTTTTTGCGAAACGAGATACGGATCTAAATCATTTAAAGGATTATGACGCCTGGTAGCCAAATAGACAGGATAGAAGGCAAAAGAAGCAAAAGATAGGGAAATCACGGAAGTAAATAATGAAGCTGGGAGCTTTGCAAATGAAAGAGCCATGGCTTGAGAAAAAGTGGTCCCCATGATGACGGAAAATAGAATGCGCAAGAAAAATTCTCCTACAACGTTCACTAACAAAGCGATGGTCAAAGCAAAAAGCACTACCTTAATCCATGGCTTTAACCAAAAAGAAATAGCAAAGGCGATGACAAACAATCCAAGGAGACAAGCAAAGGCAATCATCGTGGCCAAAGAAAGATCGCGATGGTCTTTTAGCACCTCCGCCAAAGAAAAAGCAAAGCAACCCGCGATGCATAAGGTGGAGATGCCAAGTTCCATGGTTCCTTTTCGCTTCCGTTTCAGCCCGAAACGGAACAATCCTCCCGCTACCATTCCCATTAAAAATTTCAGCACAAAGGTGCGCACGAAAGTGGTCCAAGGATAGCCGCAGGCGATGTCATTCATACTCATCCCCAAAGCACCAGAAATGCCACCAATCCATGGCCCTAGCAATAACGAGGCCAACAAACAGACAAAATTGCCTAAATGAATCTTAGAAACGCCGAAGGGAATGGCTAAATAAGTTGCGCCGAAAGACAAAGAGGTAAACAATGCGATATCGATGATATAGAGCAAAGTTTTGCGTTGTTTTTCCATAAAGCAAAGAGGATTATAGACACTTTTTTGCGTTTTTGCACAAAATGCCTCCTTTGAGAAAATAAAAATAAACCGTCGAGGGCAAAAAGATATACAGCCTCGAGATTTTGTGTCTACAATATCGGCGGAAAGGAGAATAAAAACATGGAATTCGTAAAGAAATCCATCAACAAATGGATCGAAGCTGCTTTGATTTTGACCATTGGGATTCTCATTGTTGTCGCTGGCGCCCAACTTGGTAACGCCACCATCAATTGGAGTACTGGCACCGTCACTGATGTTTCTGCCGATGCATTAAACGCCATTTCTTTGGTGCTTGGCATCGCCTTCATCGTGATTGGCTCATTAGTCATTATCGCTGCGTTGGCTGCTTCCATTCTCAATCGCAAAGGATTTGCTGCTGCCGCTTCTGGCGCTGGCATGACGTTAGCCATTGGGATTTGGCTTGTGGCTGCTCGCACGGCTGCCCAAATGTTGATGTTGCTTCTTGGATTCGTTCCTTATGCATTGATCGTAGTTGGCTCTGTGATGTTAGTTGACGCTGTCTTTGTTTTAGTGAACGGAATTCGTGAAAAAGCCGTCAAGAAAGCCATTCCTGCCGCCATCGTTGGTTTTGTTGTCTCCATTGCTTCGATTGTGCTCGGCGCTTTATGCTTAGCCAAGAACGGAGAAGGTGACACAATCATCTCTCAAGGCGCGCAATTGATTATCTTCGGCGTCATTCTTATCGTCTATGCAGCCTATCTTATCCTTGCCACATTCGTCCCAACTGTCGAAGTGGTTGTGGTAAAGACGGTCGGCAAAGAGACGGAAGAAAAGAAAGCAGAAAACACCATTGACGCTTCTGCTACCGAAGAAAAGAAAGAAAACTAATTTTCCTTTCTGCTTTAAAAAGGCGATTCTTTCGAGAATGCGCCTTTTTTTGTTTTATGCGACACGAACGCTAACGGCGATGCCGTCCGGTTTCTCATAACTCACGAGCTTGCCTTCACGACAATGTATGGTCAAAGGACCTAGAACAGTCGCAATTGTGGCGTCTAAAGTCTGAATGGGGCCTAATTTTGGAGCAATTTCATAGTGATATGCGTCAAGCGGATGGATGCCAGCCACTTCTTCTAACAAGAAAGGCGCCGGACCAGATGCCCAACCATGGCACAAGCTTAAGCGATATCCAACATAACAATAATTGCCATAATCCGAAGCTAAATAAGGCTTTCCTTCTTCTGGCATTTGGTCAACGCCTATGCCTTTCCAATCCAAATCATAATCTTCAAAGAAGGTGGTCGCTCCGTGATCTAGCATTCCGCCATAATATTCTTTCAAACAACGTAATGCGTCTTCGATGCGATTGCCATCCGCTAATGCTTTTAAGCAAAGATACATCGAAAAAGTAGAGAAACCATGCCCTCCATCTTTGACTAGGGCGTCTAAATCGCCACGTCCATATCCTTCATATACCGTGCCAATTTGGCTTTTCATCGCTTTTTTCGTTAAAGGAACTTCGCGAACTCTTTGTGCTAAAGAAGAAACCGCGTCAGTATTTAATCCCAATACGGAATAGAGATAGGTTGCACTTCGTAATGCAATCTTTAGCAACGCAACGACGGCAGTTTCGCTATTTTCATTGCCCCAAGTCGGCCAGTCAATGAAATACTCGAGCTCGCTATGCGCCGCATCGGCACAACGATCGAAATTCAATCGCCCTTCTTCATCCACGCAAAGCGACAATTGATGCACTAAACCCTGTAAATAACGCGCATTGGTCTTTAACCAATCAAGCTCCCCTGTTCTTCGATAATAATCTTCTAATTCCATGATCCACCACAAAGAATAAGAAGGAATGCCATTCATCCATCCTGGTAAAGGAGAAGCATCACGAGAAAAATCTAAAGAACGGCGAACGCCATCTAATGCACCGTAGCCGTCAAGAATGGTTTTGACTTCAACTCCCATGTCGCCCGTCCAGACCAAACGATCCCGTTTGATGCCATCATATAAATAACCATTTTGTAAACAAAGGAAGGCAGTGCGGCAAGAAATTTTAAAAATTCGGTTCAAACGCGGATCATCTGAACGGAAATGCGCAACACGAGAAACATTTGGATGTTTTGCCATCAAAACGATGGCTTGCAAATACATGGTTTTGTCACCGACATTGTCCAAACGGGCAAAGCGAAAACCAGAACAGCCGACGGTGTTATCGCAAAGAGGGGGCAACGCATAGACAAAGTCGCGTGGAGAATGATCGCCAGTGGCGTTCTTTTCTCCAATATTCACCATCGTTTCTCCAACCGATTCGCCAAAACGAATACGTAAAGGATTTGCGCCTGCTGAGACACCTTCTAACGCTTTCACTAAAATACGAATCCCACCGGCATATTCTTCGCCAAAATCCAAGACAATGTGCGAATGAGGAGGGAAAACGAACATTTTCAAAGGATCGGAAAGCAAATTGAGAACCAATGGATGAATCTCCAACAAGCGTTCCGCGTTTTTTGCCTCTTTGCTCACTTCCACAATGCGTGAAGGATAAATGGGAGTTACGGTCTCTTGCGTTTCAATCATGACGATGTCCTCCTCCGAAAACGGATTTTTTATTTTATGGTCTTTTTTATTATAAGAAGAACGCTTTGCCATAGAGAAAGGAAATCATTAAAAATGGTGAGATTTCCTTAATTTTCACTGAAATTAAGACAACAAAGAACGATCGGTGACCTTACCCCATAAAGCCAAAGCTTCGTCATCTAATCCCTCTACACAGTAAGATTTCGTATGAACGCTCTTTTGATGAAAGAACACATAATAGTCTTCAAAGTCCTTTCCTTCTTCGCCATAGGTAATATAAGAAGACCATAATCCGTCTTGATTCTTTTGACTTTCATGAGAAAAAGCCAAAATACCATAGGAAACC
>CADAUN010000050.1 GCA_902791085.1 uncultured Erysipelotrichaceae bacterium
GTTAGAAGAATTAGATCAAGACATTGCCGCTTTTCTTTCGCTTCATTTGTCACATCTTTCCGCCTATAGTCTGACGGTTTCACCTGGCACTTCGTTTGCCGTCAAAGGCTATCACGAAGCCGACGAACAAACGCAAGGGGAGATGTATGAACGAATATTAGCCGCATTCCGCCATGCGGGTTACGAACGTTATGAAGTGTCAAACTTCGCGTTGCATCAAGATTATTCCCGTCATAATTTGACCTATTGGCGCGATGAGGAATATGCGGCAGCGGGCCTTGGCGCCTCTGGATATCTCGGAAAGATACGTTACACCAATACCAAGAACCTATCCTCTTATTTAAAAGGGGAGTGGCTGGCAGAAGAAGAAACCTTAACTCGTGATAGTGAACGCGAAGATTATTTTTTAACCAATCTCCGTTTGGCAGCCGGCTTTTCTTTGCGGGAATATCAAAATCGCTTTCAGGAAGATTTTTTGTCGCGTTATCGTGTTCCCTTTCAAACTTTGCAAGCGCAAGGCCTCTTGGTGGAAGAGAACGGGAGAATTCACGCAACCGACCGCGGCATCTTGCTTTTGGACCGAATTTTATTAGCTTTGTTCTAAACTTTGATTCACGCTACCTTTACTTTTTCACAAATTTAGCACTTTAATGTTGACAGTGCTAAAACTCTTCCTATAATGTTCCTTGGCAGTGAGAAAAGACGACTGCTAGACAAGGAGGAGAAATTCATGACAAGACGCGACGAGATTCTAAAACTCATTGTCGAGTATTACATCAAAACCGCTGAGCCCGTGGGTTCCAAAACCTTGCAAAGCGTTTATCATCTGAACGTTTCTAGCGCGACCATCCGAAATGAGATGAACGCGTTAGAACAAGACGGATTTCTCGAAAAGCCCCATATGAGCGCTGGCCGCGTTCCTTCTAAAAAAGGATACCAGTATTATACGGAGAACTTACGAAGCGGTAATATCGATGAAGCTGCGAAAAACGCGCTTCAAACCGTGCTTTCCGAACGGACGAAATCCGTGGAAGACGTCATCAAAGAGAGTTGTGAAATTCTTTCTCAGATGACGAATCTTGCTTCTGTTGTGGTCGGAAACAATGTCGAAGAAGAGCATTTGGTCTCGATTCAAATTATTCCTTTAAGTGCCAACACGGCATCTGCCGTCTTTGTCACCGATAAGGGGTATGTCGAAAATAAGACTTTCTTAATCGACAAATCAATGAATATCAACGACATCGTGAAAACCGTTAAACTCTTGAACGATCGTCTTTCCGGAACGCCGGTTTCTCAAGTCGTGAACAAAATGGAAGCCATGCGTCCTGCCTTAACCGATTATTTGGTGGGGCAAGAAGTGGTGTACCAGGCGTTAATGGGCGCTTTCGCTGCTTTAGCGACATCACGGATGGAATTCTATGGCAAGGATGAACTTTATCGTCAGCCAGAATTCGCCAATGATGCTGCTAAATTGCGAGAGCTCATTGCCTTTTTAGAAGATCCTAGCAAGCTGCAAGAGGCTTTACGGGATGGAAAAACTAGAAACGGCATTACGGTTACGATTGGGGCCGGAGACCAAGATTTAGACAACGATTTGGCCATGGTCTCTGCCAATATTGCCGTTCCAGGAGAGTCGGGCGCGACCTTAAGCTTGGTCGGACCGGCGCGTATGGATTATGACAAGGTCGTCTCCACGCTTCGCTATTTTGCCGAAGCGCTAGACGAATACTTCGCAAATACCGTGAAAGGAGAAGATATTGAATGGAAGAAACCAAAAAGCAACAGGAGCAGTGCGTCGAAAACAAAACGTCCGAATCCGAAGGGAAAAGTGAAAAAATGAACGACGATACGGAAGTTTTGAAAAACAAACTAGCTGCTGCCGAAAAAGAAGCCGCCGATTGGAAAAATAAATATTACATGGAATATGCGGACTTGCAGAATTTGCGGAAATCCTTGGAAGAGGATCACCGCGAGGCGCTGCGCTACCGCTCGGAAGGATTCCTAGAGAATCTCTTCCCAGCCTTAGACGGGTTCTACTTGGCCCTCTCCGTGAATCCAAATTCACCAGAAGCCAAGAACTATCAACAAGGATTCGTCTACATCTACAAACAAATCCAAAACGCCCTCGCTCAAGAAGGGGTAAGCGAAATCCTTCCTCAAATTGGGGATCGCTTCGATGCCACTTCGATGAACGCGGTGGAAGCGGTTGATGGCGATGCGTCAAATGACGGCCATGTTGCTGCCGTTTGTCTCAAAGGCTATCGCCTTCACGATAGGCTCATTCGGCCAGCGAACGTGAAGGTGTACCGCAAAAAGGAAGAGCCGAAGAAGGAAGAAGCCAAAAAGGCTTAAGGAGAATTACGATTATGGCAAAAGAATTAATTGTTGGGATTGACTTAGGAACGACAAACTCCGTCATCAGCTACATGCAAGCCGATGGCAAAGTCAAGGTCATTCCAAACCCTGAAGGAACCAATACAACTCCTTCTGTCGTCGCTTTTAAAGCGAACGGAGAAGAAATCGTTGGCAATGCCGCCAAACGGCAAATGATCACGAACCCGGATACGGTCCGTTCCGCCAAACGCAAGATGGGAACGAATGAAAAGTTCCATATTTCTTGCTTAAACAAAGACTTTACGCCGCAAGAAATCTCCGCCAAAGTGTTGGCTTATATGAAGAGCTACGCGGAGAAAAACGTCGGTCAGCCGATTCATAAGGCTGTCATCACTGTTCCGGCTTACTTCAATGACGCGCAACGTCAAGCCACTAAAGACGCTGGTACCATTGCCGGTCTTGAAGTCGTCCGTATCATCAACGAACCGACCGCTTCTTGTTTGGCCTTCGGCCTCGATACGAACAAATCGGAAAAAGTTCTGGTCTTTGATTTAGGCGGCGGAACGCTCGATGTTTCCATCTTGGACATTGGCGATGGCACCTTCCAAGTTTTGTCTACCTCTGGCGATACGAACCTTGGTGGCGATGACTGGGATAGAGCTATTGCCGACTGGATCCATGCGCAAATTCAAATCGACACCGGCGCAGATTTAACGGACAAGATGGCGCAACAACGCTTCTTGGATGCTGCAGAAAAAGCCAAGATTGAACTCTCTGCTAGCTTAGAAGCCACCATTTCGCTTCCTTTCATTGGCATGGGAGCCAATGGCCCGATTTCTTGGGAAGGCACTTTGACACGCGCAAAGTTCGAAGATTTGACGCATAACCTCTTGGAACGCTGCCGTATTCCGATGGAAAAAGCGATGGCCGATGCCGGCTTAACTTATAATGACCTCGGCGATATCTTGATGATTGGCGGTTCTACTCGTATGCCGGCCGTCCAGGAATTTGTCAAGAAAATTTCTGGCCGCAACATCAACATGTCGGTCAACCCCGATGAAGCCGTTTCTATCGGCGCTGCCATTCAAGGCGCCATCATTGCAGGGGATGTGAAAGACGTCGTCTTGCTTGATGTCACTCCGTTGACTTTGGGAATCGAAACCATGGGTGGCATTATGACGCCGTTAATCAAACGCAACACCACCATTCCGACTACGAAGAGCCAAATCTTCTCAACTGCCCAAGACAATCAACCGGCTGTTGACATCATGGTTTATCAAGGTGAACGGCCGATGGCACATGACAACAAATTGTTGGGTCACTTCACGCTTTCTGGCATTAAACCGGCAAGACGCGGCGAGCCACGCATTGAAGTCACGTTCTCGATTGACGTCAACGGCATCGTTAAAGTTTCAGCCAAAGATTTGGATACGCAAAAGTCTCAAGACATCACCATTTCCGGCTCCAATGGTCTTTCCAAAGAAGATATTGACCGCATGGTGAAAGAAGCCGAAGCCAACAAAGCTGCTGACGAACAACGCAAAGGCGATATCGAAGTCAAGAATAAAGCCCAAGCCTACGTCGATCAAATCAATCGTGAATTGGTGGAAAACGGCGCAAAGATGAATCAACAGCAAAAAGACGAATTGACCAAAATCCGTGACGAAGCGCAAGGCGCTCTCCAAGCGGACGATGTCAATAAACTCCGGGAGATTGTCGGCCGTCTAGAAGACGCCGCCAACCAAGCGCAAAACGCGCAATATGGTGCCAATCAAGGAAATCCGAATGCGGGAAGCAGCACTTCGCAAAATGCTTCCTCCGACAAAAAAGACGACCAAGATGTAGTCGATGCTGACTTCACCGACAAAAAAGCCTAATCTGCTTAGAAAAACAGTTTAGAGGCGTCCTCGCGACGCCTCTATTGTCTTAACTGAAAGGAGTGCAATATGGCTGAATCGAAACGAGATTATTACGAAGTGCTCGGCGTTTCTAAAAATGCCACCAAAGACGAGATTCGCTCTGCCTATCGAAAATTAGCAAAGCAATACCACCCCGACCTCAACCATTCGCCAGACGCCCCGAAGAAATTTGAGGAAGTGCAAGAAGCCTATGATGTGCTTTCTGACGATGAAAAACGGCAACGTTACGATCAATTCGGTTTTGCCGCCTTCGAACAAGGCGCCGGTACTGGCGCAAGCGGGAATCCGTTCCAAAACGAAGGATACACGTCACAAGGATTTGGCGATGTCGATTTAAATGACATCTTCTCTGCGTTCTTTGGCGGAGGAAGAAGAAGCACAAGACAAAGCGCTGCCGGACCGCAAAAAGGAAATGATACGCTTTACCGGGTGAAGATTTCCTTTATGGACGCGATTAACGGGCGGCATATCTCCATTCCTTTGACCTATGATGAGCCTTGCGAGCATTGTCATGGAACCGGTGCTGAAAATCCAGACGACGTCACTACATGCCCTTATTGCGGAGGTAGTGGCTACACCACGCAACGTCAGCAGACGATTTTTGGGGTCATGGAAAGTCAAACCACTTGTTCTCATTGCCATGGCACTGGCAAAATCGTGAAGAATCGTTGCTCCGTTTGCGGAGGAAGCGGTTATTGCCGCGTTCATAAAGATTTGGATGTCACCATTCCAGCCGGTATTAACGAAGGACAGCAAATTCGCGTCAAAGGCAAAGGCGAACGTGGCGTGAATGGGGGAGAAAACGGCGATCTCTATGTGGAGATCAAAATTGACCCAGACAAGACTTTCCGTCGCGATGGGAACGATATTCATATCGATTTGTCGCTTGGCTTTGCTGAGGCGGCACTTGGGACCAAAGTTGACGTTCCTACTGTCTACGGAACGGTGACGGTGGACATTCCTGCTGGCACCCAGCCTGATGCCATTTTGAAATTGCGTGGGAAAGGCGTCAAAGATTTGCGAAGCGGTCGACCTGGCGATCAATATCTCCATGTGAAGATCCAAACGCCAACCAATCTCAGCCGTACTCAAAAAGAATTGCTCACCCAATTTAAGAAAGAAGAGGATGAGAAGAAGAAAAGCAGCGGCTGGAAAGGATTCTTCCATAAAAATTAAGAAACCGCCGGAAATGAGATTAGACCCTCAAGTTGGAAATCCAACTTTTGGGGCTCACCTCAAAACGGCGGTTTTCTTTTTCCTCTCAAAAAATTGTTTTTCCCTCTACTTTTAACGAACGCGATTCGCTAGAATAGAAGCATGCCAATTTGTCGAAACTGTCATCGCACGATTTCTAAATTCGACCGCGATATTTGCCCTTATTGCGGTACTCCTAATCCCATCGCGGATAATTATGAGACGAAAGACGTTACAAGTTTTTTAAATACAACGGGCAAAAACCAGAAACTTTATCGAAGCAAGTCTCGCTTGTGCGCGGCTTTGCTTTGCCTTTTTGTTGGGGAATTTGGAATCCATTCCTTTTATTTGGGCTTTCATAAACGCGCTTGGATTGAGCTCGCCATCACCCTTCTTCTAGTTGGGGGATTAGGATCCGTTCTTTGTTTTTTGACCCCGCTTTCTTTTTGGGGATATCTCCTTCCCTTTTTTGTTCTTTGGCTCGTTGCCATGGCATTTTCCATCCGTTATTTCACTCAAGAGTCTTTAACGGATGCGAATGGAGTGTTCTTGCGATAATATGGAGCGATTTTTCGCCACGCGGAACGGGAATGACGTCCATTTGACCAAGGAAGATGAACATCATCTTCTTCATGTTCTCCGCGTGAGAGAAGGAGATGAAGTCGAGATTGTCGATGAAGGCGATCTTTTTTTAGCACGCGTCGTTTCTCTTTCGCCTTTATCTCTTACGATAGTTCGGCCATTGACCCGTGATGGCGAACTCCCTGCCTCTTTGATTTTGGCTTTTTCTTTATTAAAAGGAGGCCATGACGAATGGGTGTTAATGAAGGGGACGGAATTAGGGGCAAGTGCTTTTGTTCCTTTTTGCTCCTCCCGTTCGATCATTCGCTTGGATGAAAAAGAAAAAGCGAAACGCTTGTTGCGTTTTCAAAAGATCGTTTCCGGGGCTGCAAGTCAATCAAAGCGATTGAAAGTGCCCACCGTATCTCCGATTTTGTCTTTTGCTGAGGCATTATCTTATCCGGCTGATCATCGCTTTTTCGCCTATGAGAATTTAGCGGATGATGCTTTTCTTTTGCCACAGCAATTTCGCGAAATCAAAGCCGGAGAAAGCGCGATTTGCATGGTGGGGCCAGAAGGGGGATTTTCTCCTGAAGAAGCAAAAATGGCCTTAGAAAGCCATTGGACTCCGATTTCTTTAGGACGAAGGATTCTTCGCGCCGAGACGGCATCGCTTTATCTCGCCTCAATCTTTGCTTTTTTGGAGGAACGAGAATGACGCTTTATGAAATTCTTCAAAACGAGCAACGCCCGACTTTGTTTTCTCGTAGTCAGGAACAACTGTATTACAACGAGAATTCCTATCGTCTAAATGAACTGGAATCCTTCCATTATTTGATGAACCCGACCGATTCTTTTGGCGTCGTTTGCGGAAATGTGATTTTGCGCGCGTTAGAGAACAAAGCAACCATCGAACGATTGTTAAAGGCATACGAAAAAAACAAAGACGATATTTCTCTTCCTTTTGCCGATTATATGCAAAACGGCATGGCCAATTTGCCTTATTTGGATTGGCATGAAGAGAAAAACTATGTGCCCGTTTTTCCTTCTTCGATTGCCGCTTTATATGCCAAAGATTTTCAAAAACTCCGTGAAGCGCCTTATTCTGCCATCGTGAAGGATTACGAAGACATGATGATCGATCCTTTTGATTATTATGGCTATTCGGTGTTCGTTTCCTATTTCACGAACCTTGTTTTGGTCCGACAGAATGAAAATTGCGCGGCTTTGTATGATTTTGACGCTTCTTGCCTATATTTTGTGAATGACGAGGGACGGTTGGATGCGAAATTATGTCTCTTCGATCGTGACATCTCTCACCCCGTTTTAACCCATTTGATGCCTCGTTTGTCCAAAGTGGCCGAACGTTATTTTGTTAACGATCGAGAAGGAATGCTAAAAGCCTTGCAAGAAGGAAATCTCATTTCGGCACATTTGATTGAAAAAATTCATCATCGAGACCAAAAAATGATTCGCCAACGCGAAAAGAGGATTCCCGAATGAAATTCTTTTTGTTTTCTTTAGGTTGCAAAGTCAACGCTTACGAGAATGATTTGTTACGAGAAGCCTTTTCTCGTGCCTCTCACGAAGAAACGAAACGCATAGAAGAAGCGGACGTCATCGTTTTTAATACTTGCTCCGTCACTGCGACTGCCGATCAAAAATCTAGACAGCATCTTCGAAAATTTCGTCGTCTTGCCCCTCATGCCATTTTGGTGGTCATGGGTTGCTATTCGCAAGGGCATTCTGAAGAGGCCGCTACGCTTGGCGCCGATATCGTTTTAGGGACATCGCATCGAGGAGAAGTTCCTTCTTTGGTAGAACAATTTGTAAAAGACAAGAAACCCATTCTCTTGTTAGATCGCGATGCGCGTCACGAAAGATACGAAGAATATGGGACTTTTGCTTTGACCGACCACACCCGTGCTTATTTAAAAATACAAGATGGATGCAACCATTTTTGTTCCTATTGCATCATTCCTTTTTTACGAGGGAACTCGCGAAGCAGAGCGCGAGAAGACGTTTTGCGAGAGGCTAAGCGCTTGGTCCTAGAAGGCTGCCAAGAAATTGTGATCTCCGGCGTTGAAATTGGTTTTTATGGCATGGATTTAGGAGATGGTTCCTATCATTTAGGAGACCTGTTACGCGATATTTTGTCTGAAAATCCTTCTTTGCCTCGTTTAAGAGTCTCTTCTTTAAATCCTTCTGAAATCGACGATTCTTTTCTTTCGGTCATTCGTGATTTTCCCGCTTTTGCTTCTCATCTTCATTTGGCTTTGCAAAGCGGTTCTTCCGCCGTTTTAAAACGGATGAAACGTCCTTATGACGCCGCGCTATATCGAGAAACGCTGGAGCGGATTCGTGAGATTAGGCCTGATATTGCAATCACTACCGACGTGATTGCTGGCTATCCCGAAGAAAGCGAAGAAGAATGGCAAGAAACGATTCGTTTTGTGAAAGACTGTCGCCTTTCGATGATTCACGTTTTCCCTTTCTCTGCTCGTGAAGGCACCTATGCGGCGACCTTACCTGACTTAGACCCTAAAATCAAAAAGCGAAGAGTAGAAGAGCTTATTCAAGTGTCAAAAGAGTTACATGAATCCTATCGTTCCCTCTTTTGGGGAAAGACGTTGCCAGTCTTGTGGGAAGAAGACCATCCTACGGAAGGCTATTCTTTAGGGCACACTTCGAATTATTTGCTTGTGAAAGTTCCTTTTACCAAGCCTTTGAAAGGCAAAATCGTTCCGGTTCTTTATGGTCCAGATGTGATGGCCGATGAATTTTGATTTTTGTTTGAATAGACGTTGTCGAATGAATCCGTTAATATTTTGACG
>CADAUN010000051.1 GCA_902791085.1 uncultured Erysipelotrichaceae bacterium
GACGATACTTTGTATCGAAACGGAGTATTCCCTGGCTGCCTCCTCTTTGGCGGTCTCGTGTGCGAATGCCCGCCTTCCGATGCCCGCCCTTTCGTTTGGTGTGTGGAACATTTGATTTCCTCCTTGCGTAACGATTGCACTTTACGTGACTCCGGAATGACACGGCGCTGTCTCCGTAAAGTTTTGGCGTGTCTACATTTAGGTTACCAGTGCACAAAATCCAATGTCTGATGAGGACGTGCCGGTTCAAAATGCGTTTATTCTTTTGAAAAAAGTGCACTTACATGCATGAAAAAAGTGCACTTACATGCTTGAAAAAAGTGCATCATTATAGTAGAAACATATTGAAAGGTGATTAACTATGCCAATTAAACTTGAAAATTATAAAGAACGATTAATTGATAAAACGATTGAGTTATATTTAAAAACATTTAAAGCAATTCAAATTGTTGGTCCAAAATGGTGCGGCAAAACATGGACTAGTATGCATCATGGTAATTCTATTGTTAGATTAACTGATATAGAGAAAAGAAAGCTAGCCATGCTTAATCCGAAGTTAATTTTAAATGAGAATATTCCAGAGGTTATTGATGAATGGCAACTAGTGCCAGAATTGTGGGATGCTATTAGAAATGAATGTGATCTGAGGGTATCAAAAGGGAATTTTATTTTAACAGGCTCAACCGCTTTATTAGATAAGGAAGAGAAATCTAAGATTAAGCATACTGGTACTGGCAGAATCATCAAAATAAATATGTTTCCTATGACAACATTAGAGTTAGGTAAATCTCTTGATTACATTTCTTTAATGGATATGTATGAAGGAAAGGAAATTAATAAATTAGTTGATCCTTTTGATATTTATGAAATTACTAGACTTATTATCAATGGCGGATGGCCTGAAAATTTAGGCCTTTCGAATTCAGAAAGTGATGGTTTACTAGCACGCGAATATATAAAGTCAGTTGTAGAGAATGACATTAATGAAAATTACAATGATGATAAATTCTTGTTTGACTCACAAAAAATGATGATGATTCTTAAGTCATTATCAAGAAATGAGTCCAGTTATGCAGCAGAAGCAACTATCCTGAGAGATTGCTTTAATTGTAGTAACGGCGAAGAAGAAACATTAAACAAAAGAACATTATCTAGATATTTAGACATTCTGGAAAAGTTATACATTATAAATAATCAAGAAGCTTATTCAACTAACTATAGATCTAGTTCAAGGGTTGGCAAAAAGGTAAAGAGAAGATTTGTTGATCCGTCACTTGCGGCTGCTCTTTTAGGCTTAACATCTGAAAAACTAATTAATGATTTAAATACATTTGGATTATTGTTTGAGTCTTTAGTAGTTAGAGATTTAAACGTGTACATGGAATATTATAGAGGTCACGTTTATGCTTTTAGAGATAATTTAAGTAATGATGAGGTTGACGCTATCGTTGAATTTAGTGATGGTGAATATGGCGCAATTGAAATTAAACTAGGAGATAATCAAATCGATGAAGCAATAAAATCATTAACTAAATTTAATGATAATGTCGCTAAAAAGCCTAAATTTCTATGCGTGATTGTAGGTGTAGGATCTGGACTTACAAGAGATCCTAAATCTGGTGTATATGTTGTTCCATATAATACATTAGGAATGCATTTTAATGCCTAAACTAATTCATTTGGGACCCCGGACAAAAAGTTGGACCATCTGAATGGTTAAACTAGATGTTTACTGAAGCTGAATATCAACATGTTTTCAGTACATCTAAAACGCTTAAGAGTTATTACAGAAATCCTGACTCTTTTTTGTCTCTGGAGATTGCAAATATGGCTTGAATCACCAGCAAACAAAATTTGTTGTAACACCTTTTAGAACACAAAATGGTTTTGGAGGATATAACACAGATATCGCTTATCTTTCTAAAGACACTTTTAGGGGAAGGAGGGCTCATTTGTGTCATTCCTGTCCATTATTGCCATTTAAAAATAACGAGATGACGTTTCAAATCACCTCGTTTTTATGATATTTAGGCGTTTTTCTAGCTTTTTAGAAGGCCAATCGTTAACGGTCAATCACGGCAACACCATTAGAAGCCAAGAATTGAACGGCTTCTCTTATCCATCCGCGAGCAGCGTCGGCATCTCGATGGTCTTGTTTTGCTAAATAAGTATTCGGGTCACAACTGGTTAATCCATGAGGACCATGTTCATATAATCGATAAAGGCAAGGGATTTTTCGTTCTTTTAATGCTTCGGCAAATGGTTTGGCATTGGTATCTGGCGGCACGGTTGTGTCTTCTTTGGTGGACCAAATATAGGTCGGCGGAATTCCATTATCCAACCGCCGTAACAAACTCATACGATCGGGATTAGGATCTCCTTCGCCCATCAGAATCCCTAAATATTGGCTGCTGCAATCTTTTTCTAAAGGTCCGATCACGGGATAGCCAAGCACTAAGGCAGCAGCTTTAGCTCCGCTTTTCAATAAAGGAGGGAATAATGTTTTCTCTTCCTCGCTTAGTGTGCCTAACATGCCAGCCAAATGACCGCCGGCAGAAAAGCCAGAGACCGCAATTTGTTTCGGATTAGAATGGAAATATTTGGCTTTTTTGTGGAGATAAGTCAACGCCATCATGGCTTCGATTAGCATCGTTGGATAATGACTGTAAGGAGAAACGGAATAATCCAACCAAAAGCAATTGAAACCTTCATTCGCAAAAGCGAGACACACAGGATTGGCCTCTCGCCGCGACACAAAACAATATCCACCACCAGGGATGACTAACATCATCGGATGAACGCGTTTGGGACACATTTCTAAATCATCCAAATCATGATCAAAGAAAATGCCATGCAAAAATCCTCGCGCTTGTTTGTTCGGCTTGGGTTCATTGAAATATTTGTAGAGATCGATGTTGGTGACTTTCATGTTAGATATCTCCGTGCTTTTCTAACGTCTATTTTATGCCAAGAAAACCAAGTTGTCTTGCGTGAATGAACGAATGACAAAGCGCCTTAGCTCATTTTTAACTTGCCAAATGCGTATCTGGTTATTCTCAAGAATTCAAAAGAACATCCGTTCTAGAATGTGCCATAATCAAAAAGAACCAAGAAGAGATCCTCTATGAAACGTCATATCCCCTACTATCATGTGATTTATGAAGATTCCGATGTCCTTGTGGTGTACAAAGAAAGAGATTTGCTCACCGTAAGAACGTCCGATCCGAAAACGTCTTTTTGTAATTTGTTCCGTTTCTTGGAAATAGAGCTTTCCAAGAAAGGAGAAAGGCCATATTTGGTACATCGACTCGATTATGAGACCTCAGGATTGTTGATTTTTGCCAAGCGTCTTGAAATCAAGCAACTGCTTCAATCTCTTTTTGAAGAACGCAAAGTAGTCCGCCTATATGAAGCGGTCGTGGCAGAAAGATTGCCTTCTGGTCTGAATTACGATGTTCGGCAATTTCTTGCTTCAAACGGAAAAGGCGGGCGCGTTTATCCAACGGATGAAACGCATGGCAAAGAAGCCATCACGCATATAACGACCAAAAATCAAATTCAGATTGGGACTACGCTTGCGATCTCTATCGAAACAGGAAGGCGCGCGCAAATTCGATTGGCGATTTCTTCTCTTAGATGGCATTTGCTTGGCGACAACAAATATTCGAAAACCCCTGCAAAACGCATGTATCTGAATGCGTATCGCCTCGAATTCCCGGCTGATATTCCATTAGAAAAACACATTTTCGAAGCAAAACCGCTTTGGCTGAATTGATGTTCTCGACTATTCTTCAACAATAATTTCAGAAACGTTCATAATTGCCGAGGACAGATTGCTGTGTTGAAAAAAAGACATATAATGGGGGCACAACAAGCCAGCGCCAATGATTTTTGGCAAGATGATACGACGCTTACTAACAAAGCCATCCATTTCGACAACAAACAGGGTAACAAAAACCGGCTATTACGGCGATTGTTTCTATTGTTAAAACAAAGGACTAAAATTTGCTTATGATCAACGGAAAGCTCGTCTCCAAACACTATCGACATTTTGCCTTAGAAAAAGGTTTCTTTCCAATTCGATCGCGGCATCAATCTCTTAAAAGGAAAATCCGGTTCTGGAAAAACGACTTTGTTACAGCTTGCGCTCGGTATTATTAAGCCAGACGAAGGCGAAATCACAACCGGAATATGGACAAAAGATACTGCCGCGACCCGTTTTCGTGACGTTATCTCTTATTTGCCATACGATAACTTTCTAAGCAAAAGCATCAGCTTAAACCAAGCGGAGGAAGACGCTGGTGCCGAAGGAATTCCTTTTGACAAGGAAAGATTCGCGCAGTTAAAAGAACGCTTTTCCTTTGAAAAGCTTGCCAACAAGAAGTTAAACAAATGCAGTGGCGGCGAACGCAAGATTGCCAATCTCATCTATGCCCTGTCAAAGCCTTGCCGCGTTCTTGCCTTAGATGAGCCTTTTGCTCCCTTAGACCGCCATGCCAAAAAGGTGTTGGCTGACGAGTTGCTGGCGCTGTCTAAAACGCATCTTATTTTATTGGTTGACCATAGTGGCAGCATCGCGGAAGAAAATTGCTCCAGTGTATTTGATTTTTCGACATTGACACAACGTTTCGTTGCGCCTCTTCCTGAAGAAGAAAAAGATGTCGTTCCCGCTTCGTATCCTTCTTTCAGCAAGAAAAATAATATTTCTTCCATCCGCGTTCAAAAACATTACCGTAGAAGCTACTTCTCAGTCTCACTATTACTCGGCATCATCTCTTTTCTTTGCTTTGGTTCGTGGGCAATCACGCAAGAAACGTCCCCCTTAACGGTAGCCGAAATGAACGCTTTTATTGCGAAAAATGACCCACATCATTATCTTCCAGTCTCGGAAAGAGTTGAGGAAGACCATTCGATTCCAAGCTTTCCCGCCGATTCCGACAATGCTTATTTTTTGTTTGGCAAAAGTGATTTTTTGTCAACGGGAGCAAATGAAAGCCGCATTCAATCTCAATTGGGGCTTCTAGCGGTAGATGACATCAAAGAAGACAATACGATTTATTGCTCTTCTTCATGCGCCGATTTGATTGTGACCGAATACAAAGATTCTACTCTTCCCGTCACTTTTTCTTCCACACGTCTTGAAATTGGTCAAACAGGGGATGATTATGCCATCATTTCGCTTGATTCCACAGTGAGTTTAAAGAGTTTTGAAGAAGCTAAGATATCGCTTCTTTATTGCTCCAAAGCTACATTTACCAAATTGGTAGAAGATTGCTTCTTCCACCACATCGAGGATAAAGATGGGATGCGCATACAAGCAACGAGCGCTTACACCACCTATGTTTCCGGTTCTTCTTCATTAGCAAACAGTGCCACGCGAAATATCGTGTTTTTAGAAGGGAAAAACAAAATCGCCCTTAAAGGTGCCAAAGAAGGTCAAAGCATTTATATTGCACACAATCCTTTTACCGTCACCGACACCAACGACGCTCTAGCTTCGAACGAAATCGGTCTTTCTTACGATGTATTTTTGCATTTATGCCAATTTGATGCTTCTATCAAGGGAACAAGTCTAGGAATTTTGGCTTCTACGCATCAGCCAGAGGCGCTCGGAAACTCTTTTCTTTATTTTTCAACTTTAGACGCTTACCAGCGTGAGCCGTTGGTCCAAACTTTCCATGTCACTTCTTTGATTCTTGGAATCGGCATGACACTGATTCTTTTGTTCTATTTGCCTTTTAGCGGATGGCAAACGCGTAACCGCCGACGTTATGCAAAATTGATTTATTTGGGTTTTTCTAAAAAAGAAAGACATCGAATTTGCTTTACGCCTCATGCGGTCGCGATCACAATCGCTTTTGCTTTGGCTGCAATCTTAGTTAGCTTCATTCCTACCATTCTCAATCACGCGCTTGTAACAAGCGAAACGATATCCAACATTTTGGTTGGCCCTTATGCCGGCTTAAAAACGGCGATCCCCACTTACGTTGCTCTTACTGCCTATCCTTATTTCATCGCCTTAGGGATAGCCATCTTAATATTGGCGATTGCCTATCTTGTCACTTTTATGTCCATTAGAGATTATGATCGAGCTTAAAAACATTACGAAACATTATGGAGACTCCGTCGCACTACAGGATGTCACGTTGTCTCTTCCCGACACCGGTTTCTTCTTGCTTAAAGGCAAAAATGGTGCTGGAAAGTCCACTTTATTAAATCTTTTGGCCGGTGTCGACAGTGATTTTAAAGGTTCCTTTTGCTTCGGGGACACGGATATTAACAAGAAAACACTTCCTCATTATCATGAAAGCGATGTTCGCGAAATCTATCAAACGCCGTTTCTTTTGAATGAACTTACAGTCAAAGAAAATCTGCTCTTCCCTTTTGAACATAAAGACGAGGAACGGGCAAAGGAAATCCTCTCGTCAGTGGGACTTAATGAACTACAAGAAGAAAAAGTTGCCGACCTTTCTGCGGGAGAACGGGAACGGCTTGCCATCGCGATCGCCCTTTATGAACCCACCCCGATTCTTTTGGCGGACGAAATCACCGCCAATTTGGATGAAAAAACCGCTGATGAAATCGTCGCTCTGCTTTCCAAAGAAGCCGAACATGCATTGGTTATCTTAGCCACTCACGATGAAGAGGATTATGAAGCCGATGGAACGATTTTTATCGATCCAAAACATCGAGTCAGTCTAACTCTTTCTAAAACACGAGAAGGAAAAGCCATTATTTCTCCTCTTCGGACTACTAAACCATGGAATTTCATGCATAAGGTCATCAAGAGAAATCGCGCTATTCTTTATACCTTTTGGGCGATTTTATCCGTTTTCATGATAGGAGCCATCGGTTCCGCTTCTTTTGCTTTTGGAATTCGAGATCAAAAGGCAATTGCTGCCGATGCCTTAGAAGGGAATTGCGCCGTGATTTCGCTGGAAGAAGACGAAGTGAAGCAATTTGGTTTGGAAAATAAGCCTTATGCCATGTCGACCGAATTGACCACTTCTTTAGAAAACGAAGCGACACTTCACACTTTCGAGAATTCTTGCGATTATTTGTTTTTGTATCAAAAAGAACCGAATTATCCGCTTTTGGCTGGAACTTATCCCACCGATGACGATGAAATCGTGATTTCTTCCTTCCTTGCCGATTCTTATGTCAAATCCCACCCCGACGCTAACTATGACGCCATTTTGTGCCTTTCCGCAGGCACTTGGAAGAACGGCACTTCCATCCGTGTTTCCGGAATTTATCAGTCGACAGTTCCTCACAACGCCTATCAAATAGAAGATTTAAAAACCGCTAAAGTGCAAATCACTTCTTTCTATGGAACCATTGCTCCTTTCGCAAAATCCACTGCTCCCGCTTTTGCAAGAGGCGGTCCTTATTACGAAACCTCTTTGTTAACCAAAGACCAGCTTGCTAAAGCATCCTCTGTTAGTGCGGGAATCATAGAAAAAGCCGACGCCAGTTTTCTAACCGATCTTGCCATACAACAAAGTGTCGCCAGAATCGTCTATGTCGTATGCGCCATTTTATGCGTATTTGTCATCATTCTTTTCTTCAATGCACTTTATCTTCGCGAAAAAGACAACACTGCCTATGCTAGACTCCTCGGTGTTAATCGCAACGCTATTTTCGTGGGTCATTTTCTCTTGTCTTTAATCGGGCCTATATTTGGATGCATTCTTGGCTTCGCGTTTAGCCCATTATTCAACTGGGCATTTGGTCTACGCTCTAACGCAGATATTATCGGCATCACTTTAAACTTAGTTTCCTTTTCTCCATATGCTCTGTTAGCGGTGGCGCTTCCCCTTCTATGCTGCCCCGTTTTCTATCTTCTTCGTTCCCATAAACTTTTCCGTAAAGACTTAACTTCATTGCTCCGTCAAGCTATGAAAAACCAAGACGATTAATTCTCTCGGCCACTCTAAATGTGATCAGACGGCTAAAACGCTTTCTTTTAAAAGTCAAAATAACGATTGAAAAGAAACGAAATTCTTTGTATTGTTCAAATATGAAGAGAAACAAGGCGGGCTATCCAAAACCAAGAAAAAAGTTTTTTGGTATTTTCCTCTTGTCTATGTGCCGGTGTTGTTTGGCTGTAACAACCCTTCGTCAAACGCTAGCAGTGAGGATCTAAGCGAAGAGACTCCTAATTACTACATGGATTTTATCGATTCGCTCTCAAGCACCAGCTTCGATTATGAAAATCCTAATTACGGTCTTGTCTTCCTCAATCCTACTAGCAATCAATCCGATAAATTTAACGGAGAGCAGATTTATTCCGTTATTTCTACCCTGAACACCATCCCGCTTTACAGTGTGAAACTGGATGAATCCTGGCAAGAAAAAATGTCTAGTGGCATTAAGATTCAAGTCTCTTATCACTACGTTGAAGTGACAAAAGCTGAAGACGATGCCATCGTTTGCTTTACTTTCTTAACGGATGGTTCTTTCGTTTTTGAAGATCATCGAAAAATATTCTCTTTCCGTTCTAACACGAACGCGGTCGATTTCAACGCTTTAAAAAGTAAAATGTAGTTATGTCGTAATTTGTTTCTAGGCAATTATGTCGTAATTCGTTTCCATCCAACCATCCCCCTAGGGGGATCCGATTATCCCGTTATTTGTTTCC
>CADAUN010000052.1 GCA_902791085.1 uncultured Erysipelotrichaceae bacterium
GCGCTCCAAGAAGAGCCAACAAAAGAAAAAGAATAACGAGCCCGAAGAAGCCATCTTTATCGGAATTAATGACTGATGGATTCTTTGGTCAAAAGACTTTGCCAATATTACGATTTGAGCGAAGGGGATTATGAGCGATTGACGCTCGCCCCTTCGCTTTCGTCTATCCCATGGATTGACGACAAAGAAGAAGTAAAGAGAGCCATTGCCTTATTACAAAAAATTCGTGAGAGCAAGCAACGTGTTTTGGTCTATGGCGATTATGACACGGATGGTGTCATGTCCTGTTCTATTTTGGTTTATGCATTGCGGCAATATGGCATTTCTGTCTCCGGTTATTTACCCTCACGTTATCTCGATGGTTATGGCTTAAATGTGCAAAACGTTAAGAAAATCCACGAAAAAGGATTTTCGACCATCTTCACCTGTGATAACGGTGTGACGGCACATGATGCTTTACAAGCGGCAAAAGCATTAGGAATGAAGGTCATCGTTCTTGATCATCACGAAATGGATCAAACAAAGCCTGAGGCGGATGTTTTGATTCATCCAACGACTTTATCGTATGGAGAAGTGCCAATTTCTGCCGGCTACCTTGCTTTTTTGTTTTCTCACGCCTTGCTTGGAACTACCGTGCCTTATTTGATGTGTTTAGGGGCAATCTCCACCCTCAGTGATTTGATGCCATTACGTTCCTATAATCGCGAATTGGTCCGTTTGATGTTAGAGGAAGTCAATCACAAGGATTATCCGGTGATTCGCGCCTTAAGCGATCAATCCACCTTAGACGAAACGAATTTTCAGTTGGGAATTATTCCTAAGATCAACTCCATCGGCCGTTATGAGATTGGTACATCCATCAATCGATTGTTGCATTATTTCTCCGAACCATTGCCATTTTCTTTAGATCAAGAAAAACGGGCGGTTTGGATTAACGAAGTGAATGAAAAGCGAAAAGAATTGACGAAACAAGCGGCCGAATCCTTGGAAATTCACCCCGAAGAAGCTGCCATTGTGGTGAAAAGTTCTCTTCCTGAGGGGCTAAATGGCTTATTGGCTGGTCGCCTATTGTCGCAATATGACAAACCGGTTGCCGTTTTTTCAACGGACGATAAGAACGATGGTTGCCTGGTAGGTTCGCTCCGTTCCAAAGAAGGATTTGACATCTTGCAAGCCATGCGCGAAGCCAAAACTCCTTTTTTGCATCAAGGCGGTCACGCTTTTGCGGCAGGGTGCACCATTCGTGAATCCGACTTGGAACAATTTAAAAAAGATTTTATTTTTTCTGCGCTGAAGCACAAGCTTGCTCCCCATAAAAAAGAAGCGATTCCTTTTGCCTTAAACGAATGTAACATGAGTTCGTATCGCCTTTTGCGCACTTTCGGTCCATTTGGCATGGATTGGGAAGCGCCGAAATTTCGCGTCGACGGTTTGAATCCAACCACCTTTACTTATCTAAAAGAAGGCAAATATCTTTGCGTTCGTTTGACAAACGACACAAAAATTCTTTCTTTTTCTCTTGGGCAAGATGCTTTTGAACCGGATGAAAAAGTTTCTTTGCTGCTCACGATGAAGCGAAACGAATTTAAAGGAAAAGAAGGCCTCGATTTAATGGCGGAGCGCGCGATATAATGCGCTTTCTTATCCCTAAAAAGGTATAATGTTAACCATGGAAGAAACGAAAGTTGAAACCAAACCGATAGAAAACAGCACGGAAACGAAGAAGGTTCTCCCAAACGGTGGCTATCCGATGCACACCTATGAAGATCTGCGTGAACTTGCTTTTAGTTATATCAAAAACGAAAAATCGCGAAAGATGATTTCGGATGCCTATGAACTTGCGAAAACCAAGCATGCGGGAGTATTTCGGAAATCTGGAGAACCCTACATTCAGCATCCCATCGAAGTGGCTTATATTTTGGCGCAGCTTCAAGTTGGCCCTGAGACTTTGGCGGCAGGCTTACTTCATGACACGGTGGAAGATACCGATTTGACCATCGCAGACGTAAAAGCAAAATTTGGTCACGATGTTGCCATGATTGTCGATTCGTTAACCAAAATTCAACGGATGAAGCTTTCCCATCGCACGGAGCAAGATTTTGAAGCGGAAGACCATCGAAAGATTTTCTTAGGGATGGCAAAAGATGTGCGTGTCATTATCGTGAAATTAGCCGATCGTCTACATAATTTACGAACGCTAGATGCTTTAAGGCCGGAACGGCAAAAAGCTTTGGCCCGCGAAACTTTGGATGTCTTTACCCCCATTGCCCATCGTCTTGGCATTTATAAGATGCAATCCGAAATGGAGGATTTGTCATTAAAATATCTCGAACCGGAAAAATATAATGAAATTCTTTCCTTGCTCAACGAACGGGAAAAGAATCGCCAAGAATCCTTAAACAACTTAAAAAAGCGCATCGCGGATTTGGTCTTTGAACAAGGCATTCCCTTCCGAATGGAATCACGCATCAAATCGATTTATTCCATTTATCGGAAAATGTATTTAAAGCATTACAATTTCGATGAAATCTATGATGTGCTGGCAGTTCGTGTGATTACCAATACCATTCTGCAGTGTTATGAGATTTTAGGGATTGTACACGCGACTTTTAAGCCTATCCCTGGTCGATTCAAAGACTATATTGCTATGCCAAAGCCCAATATGTATCAATCGTTGCATACCACGATTGTTTCTGGGGACGGCAATATTTACGAAGTTCAAATCCGAACCGAAGAAATGGATCAAGTCGCTGAAGAAGGCGTTGCGGCCCATTGGAAATACAAAGAAGGCTCGAATTATAACGCACGCGAAGAACAGAAAGACATTGAGGACAAATTGCATTGGTTCCGCGATTTTGTTTCGATATCTGACCAAGAAAATGCCGCTGATGCAAAAGACTATATGGCGGCTTTGTCTAATGACATTTTCAATGCCAACGTCTATGTTTTTACTCCGAAAGGGAAAGTTATTGATTTGCCTAACGGTGCCACCACGCTAGATTTTGCCTACAAGATTCATACCAAAGTCGGTGATTCCGCCGTGGGAGCGGTAGTCAACGGGACAATGGTGCCATTAAATACCATTTTAAAAACGGGCGACGTCTGTGAAATCAAGACTTCGAAGAATTCGCCTGGTCCTAACCAAGGTTGGTTAGAAATCGCTAAAACTGCCAGCGCCAAATCTCATATTAAAAAGGCCATTCAAAAGAATTCCGCTTTCATGCGCCAAGAAAGCATTCGACGCGGATATAACGCCTGTTTAGATTCCTTTAAAGCCCAAGACATCAGTGAAGCGGACATGGTCAAACTGATTGACCAAAAAGTGTTGGATGAATTCCATATGCCTGACACCGATTCGTTGTATGAATCCATTTCCAATCGGAACGTCACGCCATATCAAATTATTGATTTCCTCCACGTTCGGAAAAAAGGGAGCGACATCAAAGAAATCCGTCATCGTTCTTCGAATGACGCGAAAAACCCAGTTGTCGTTGATGGCGTGGATAACTTGGCCATCAGTTTGGCCAAATGTTGCTGTCCTATTCCGGGCGACAACATCGTTGGATATGTCTCAAAAGGGAAGGGCATCATCGTTCACCGAATTTCTTGCCCGAACTTAGCGGGAGCGGGAAAACGAATCATCCCGGTCCATTGGAATGAAGATTTAGGGATTTCCACCTATCCGGTTGCCATTCAAATTTATGCCGGTGACCGGAATAATCTATTGACGGATATCATGGGCGTCTTTTCTGCCAAGAATATCGCAGTCGATGATTTGAAGTGCCACGTCATTCAAGAATCAATGACTGCGATAACTACCGCGAACGTCTATGTCTCTGATTCTCAAACCCTAGAAGATCTTTTCACCGCTTTATTGGCGATTAAAAGTGTGTTCGATGTGAAGCGAATGATTCATTAATAAGGAGCAAAAGCATGATTTATCAACCTGTAAAAGGAACCCACGATTTATTTGGGGAAGAAATGGAAGGAATGCGGTATATCCGCGATGTCTTTTCTGCAACCGTAGAACTTTATTCCTATCGTCAAATCATGCCACCGGTTTTGGAATACACCGAAGTATTTTCCCGTGGCGCTGGATCGAGTTCGGATGTGGTTCGGAAAGAGATGTATACCTTCTTGGACAAAGGGGATCGTTCTGTTACGATGCGCCCCGAATTTACCGCTGGCGTCGTTCGCAGCGTCGTTTCGAACAAGCTTTATGCGACGGAAGATTTGCCTTTAAAACTTTATTATTGCGGCCCTGCATTCCGTTATGAGCGTCCACAATTAGGTCGTTATCGTCAATTTCATCAATTTGGGGTTGAAGAAATCGGCGCTGATAATGCTAGATGCGATGCCGAATGCATTATCATGGCAATGCAGTCCTTATATATGCTCGGATTCCAAAAATTGTCGCTCAAAATCAATTCTATTGGGGATGACGATTCGAGACGTTCTTATCGCGATGCTTTAACGAAATATTTCTCTGCTCATTTAGATGAAATGTGCGATGATTGCCATGAACGAATTCGGTTAAATCCGTTACGGATACTCGACTGCAAAGTCGCGCATGACCAAGAAATCGCCAAAGGAGCGCCGAAAATCAAAGATTATTTGTCTGAAGCTTCAGAGAAACGTTTCTACGAGACTTTGTCCATCATTAACGATTTAGGCATTGAATATGAAATCGATGACTCCTTGGTCCGTGGGCTAGATTATTATTCCGAAGTGGTTTTTGAAATTCACGCCATCGGAGCAAATGGCACCGATTATGGCGCGCTTTGCGGCGGTGGCCACTATGGAGGCTTAGTAAAAGAACTCGGCGGTCCGGATTTGGCCGGTGTTGGCTATGCGATGGGCATGGAACGAGTTTATGGCGTAGCCAAAGAAGACGGATTGTTAAAAGATTTAGACCATGGCATCGATTTCTATGTCATTCCGGTTGGCGAAGAGGTTTTAGATGACGTCTTCAATATCGTAGAAGAAATACGTTCCTTGGGATTCTCGTGCGATACGCCTTTGGCCAACGTGAAATTAGGAAGTGCCTTTAAAAAGGCTGAGCGTCGCCATGCGAAATTCGCCTTGATTATCGGTCAAGATGAATTGGATCGCGGAGTCGCACAGCTTAAAGACTTGAGCACCAAAACGCAAAAAGAAATCGATTTAACAAAATTAGAGGAAGAGTTGGATCATGCTATCGCCCCTTATGAAGAAGAGGACGATGGCTGCCATCACGATCATCACGAAGCAGTAGAAGAAAAGAAGGAATAACGATGGAACGCACAGATTACAATGGCGAATTACGCGCCTTAGACGCAGGAAGAGAAGTCACATTAGTGGGTTGGGTTTCCACGAGGAGAAATCTAGGATCGATCGAATTTATCGATTTAAGAGACAATACAGGCATTGTCCAACTTTGCGTTGAAGACCCAACGAAAATCCCTGATGTACGAAATGAATACGTGGTGCAAGTCAAAGGGAAAGTGCGAAAAAAAGAAACACCTAATCCAAAACTTCCTACCGGCGAAATCGAAGTGGTCGTCGAAACTTTAAAGGTCATCAATAAAGCCGATACCACGCCTTTTATCATTGCCGATAAAACCAATGCTTTAGAAGATACGAGATTGGAATATCGTTATCTTGATTTGCGGCGTCCTTGCATGTTGCAGAATCTTCGTACTAGAGCAAAAATCGTGCGCTTAACTCACGAATATCTAGATGAGAATCGCTTTTTGGAAGTCGAGACCCCGATTTTGGATTTGGCCACTCCAGAAGGAGCAAGAGATTATCTCGTCCCTTCTCGTCTCCGTCATGGCTGCTTTTATGCTTTGCCACAATCTCCTCAGCTCTTTAAACAATTATTGATGATTGGGGGAGTGGAACGATATTATCAAATCGCCCGTTGTTTCCGTGACGAAGATTTGCGGGCGGATCGACAACCGGAATTCACCCAAATTGACGTGGAAATGTCCTTCATGGATCAAGATCAGGTTTTGACATTGGCCGAGGGAATGCTTTCTCGTTATTTTAAGGAAATTGTAAATGTCGATATCGCCTTGCCGCTTCGCCGCATGAATTACTGGGATGCCATGGATCAATATGGTTCTGACAAACCAGACACGCGTTATGGGCTGAAATTGAATGATCTGACGGATCTCTTTCACACTTCTTCGTTCGAAAGTTTTGTTTCAGCACGTTATGTCAAAGGAATTTTGGTGCCAGGAGTGGCAGCAGAGACCAGTCGCAAAAAAGTGGATTTGCTTTCCGCAGAAGCGCGCAAATTCAATTTAAAAGGCGTCATTGCGTTGAAGAAAGAAAATGGGGTTCTAGAAGGATCCATTGTGAAGTTTTTGCCGAATTCTTTGCAAGAAGAACTCATCAAGAGATTGGCTTGGAAAGACGGAGACGTCTTGCTTGTCGCATCGAGCGACGATCGTCGCAATATCGATTTTGGCTTAGGCGCGATTCGCACGATGTATGCAAAAGAACTCGGTCTCATTAAGCCAGGCACATATGACTTGCTTTGGGTTGTGAATTTCCCAATGTTCGATCCTATCGAAGGAACGAATCGCTTCACGGCGGAACATCATCCTTTCACTCGTCCGCGTGACGAAGATTTGCCTTTATTAGATAGCGATCCAGCCTCGGTTTTAGCTTACGCTTATGACATTGTCATCAATGGCTATGAAGCAGGGGGAGGAACCTTACGTATCTATGATCACGATACCCAATGGAAAATTTTCCGTTTGCTTGGCTTAAGCGACGAAGATGTTGAAAGAAAGTTCGGCTGGTTCTTACGTGCCTTCCAATATGGCGTTCCACCTCATGCAGGGTTTGCATTAGGGCTTGAACGGCTTTCGATGATTTTGTGCGGTACCGACAACATTCGCGACGTTGTCGCCTTCCCGAAGAATTTGCAAGCCGTAGACCCGATGTCAAAAGCGCCGTCCGGCGTTAGTCAAGAAGCGTTAGACACAGTCGGCATCGAAATTAAAAAAGAATAATGTTATTAATCGATAATAAGAATCCGTTAAAAAGCACTAAAAATCGACTAAACTAAAGGAGAAGAAACATGTCAGAAACAAAGCAGTCATCTTGCGAAATGTCTATTGCTGCCATTCGTTGTTTGTTGTTGGATGAAATTGAGCAAGCGAAAAGCGGTCATCCGGGAATGGCGCTCGATGTGGCCCCCGCATTTTATGCGCTTTATCATGATCATTTAATCGCTGATCCGGCACATCCTTTATGGGAAAATCGCGATCGCTTTGTGCTTTCTAGCGGCCATAATAGCGCCTTGCTTTATGCGGTGCTTCATCTTGCTGGTTATGAAGTGACGATGGATGATTTAAAGCAATTTCGTCAGCTTCATTCCAAAACCCCCGGTCATCCGGAATGGGGTGTAACAGCGGGAGTAGATGCGACGGCCGGCCCTTTAGGGCAAGGCATCGGTCAAGCGGTTGGTATGGCAATGGCCGAAGAAAAAATCCGCGCCGCTTATCCTGACATTTCCTCTTTCTATGGCCATTATACGTTTTGTCTTTGTGGCGATGGCTGCTTAGAGGAAGGCATTTCCCAAGAAGCCATTTCTTTAGCAGGTCATCTTCAATTAAATAAGCTGATTTTGATTTATGATGAAAACACTTCGACGTTAGACGGACCGACCAGCAATTCGTTGACCGAAAATGAAGATCTTCGCTTTAAAGCAGCTGGATGGAATGTTATCGATATTGATGATGGGAACGATGTTTCCGCTATTTCTAATGCCATTCAAGAAGCCAAAAAATCATCTTCTCGTCCGACCATGATTCACCTTCATACCATCATTGGATATGGCAGCGAAAACGCAGGATCGCATAAAACCCATGGTGCGCCGTTAAGCGCAGAAGATACCGCTCACACCAAGGCCTTCTATCATTATGATTATCCGGCCTTTACTGTTCCGGAAGAAGTTTATGCCGATTTCCGTGATTCTTTCGGGAAACGAGGAAAAGAGGCATTCGAGCGCTACGCGGCTCAAAAAGCTAAGTGGGAAGCAAAACATCCTGATGCGGCGAAAGATTTTCAACGCGCCTTGCAGCGCGACTGGCGCGATTATGCCGTTAAGACGCCTGAAATCAAAACGGAAGATATTCTTATCGCCAGCCTTGTTGCAATCTTCACAGATGGTGTTTAGTACCTTCTGCTGTAAAGCCGACTCGTTATCGTCAAGCATACAACCTGAGAGCAACACAATCTTGGCATTTGGATAATGTGAACGAACAGTCTTCAACAGTTTACGATAGCCCTTTTCGTATAGTTTAATATCGAAATTAGGTGTTGACAAATCGTTTGTTCCTAAGTTGATGCAAACGAGCTGTGGCTGATATTTGGAGAAATCCCATTTCTGCGAATGATCGTTGAACAAGGTGTATTCGTATTGCCAAGACATATTGTCTTTGCTGCCTGCCTTTGGACCATTATAGTTGCGATAAGCACCTATTCCTGAACGAGATATACTTGTGTGCTGCGCATTTAGAGCCTGAGAAACCAGAGTTGCAAAGCTATAATAATGATTTTCGGTTTCGTCCTCAAAAGGATCTTCTTTTCTTAAAGATTCCACTCCATAGGCACAGGTGATACTGTTGCCAATAAACTCTAT
>CADAUN010000053.1 GCA_902791085.1 uncultured Erysipelotrichaceae bacterium
ATCAAACCACAATTAAAATACGTTTTTGTCACTATTTTTATCAGCTCCGTTCAAAATTACGCCAGAACGTATATGCTCAAATCTTCTGGCACTACGACGGTGGTGGAAAACATGTATATCACCATGACTTCATCGGGGGCCGACTATGGCATGGCTAGCGCTTACGCCACTTTGATTTTTGTTTTCTTGGCAGCTGCCATTGTCACCAATTTCCGTACACAGAAAAGCGAAACGCTGGGGAGAGAATTATGAAAAAATCGAAAATCCCTGCGTATTACCATGGCATGAAACGGAATCGCCCTCTTCTTCGTCCTTACGAGAAAGCACAATTTCAAGCCATTTTCATCTTTTGTAGCATTTTCTGCCTCGTTTTCACGTTCCTTCCGCTTTCGATTACCGTCATCAATTCTCTGAAAACCGAAGAACAAGTGGCGGCGAATATTTTTGCGTTACCTCATTTGAACACCATGTTTCAGGCAATGGCTAAAAATTTCTCAGCCGCGTGGAACGAAATTGGTAGTTTCTTTTTAAAAACTATTTTGGTCAGTTTAGTGGGTGCCTTTTTCGAAGTGTTGATCGGAGCGTTGCTGGCTTATATTCTCACTTTTAAAGAGTTCTATTTTAAAAAAGCAGTCTTTCTCTTCTTTATCGCCATCCTTCTCGTGCCTTCTATTATCGGTTACCCGATGCTCGTTCCTTTAATTCGTGACCGTTTCGGTTTGGGGGACACCTATATCGGTTATCTTCTTCCGATGATTGGTGGCTCCCAAGTGGGCGGAATGTTCTTGTTCCGCACGTTCTTTTCTCAACAGCCCAAATCGTTATATGAATCGGCCCAAATTGCAGGTGCGAATGACTTTCAAATCTTTACGAAAATCACGGTTCCTTTAGGCCTTTCCATTCTTTTATATGCATTCTTGGGCGATTTTTCTGGTATCTACAGCGAATATGTGTGGGCTTCGCTGATCTTGGACAGTAACCTAACTTTAATGACAAAAATGTTTGCTTTGGTGGACAACAAAACCATCGAATATGGGGCGATGTATGCCATGTATATCATCGCCTCCATCCCTTGCATTGTGACCACCATCATCTCGATGCGTTATTTTAAAAGCGGCGAATTTGCTTCGGGCATGAAACTATAAGGAGAAAAAAACACATGAATCGATGGAAAATGCTTTTCTTGGCAGTGGTTAGTCTTTCGTGTTTAGGATGTGCGAACACGGAGGCTGATACGGCCACCATTAGTTTCGATACCAACACCATTTTGCAGACGAATCAAGTAAAGTCTCAAACGGTGAAAAAAGGTTCTTTGCTCCGCAAACCAAACGCTTTTGTGTCGGGAGAGAACCCAGACGGCTTGGCATTATATCGTTGGTGCACAAGCAAAACATTAGAACAAGCGTGGGATTTTGCGCACGACATCGTTTCCACCAACATGACGCTTTATGCAGATTGGGAACCGAGATATGAGGTCAGCTATTACTTAGGTGATGCAAAAGAACCGGTAAAAACAGTCAAAGTATTCAAAGGAAATTTAGCCAAAGAATATCCTGACCTCGCCTTAGGGTACCACTATTACGGAACCTTCTTAGATCCTGATTTTACAAAGCCTTTTGACTTTTCTACTCCCATTACCGGCAACACCTCGCTTTACCTCAAACGAAGCGATGGCATTTTCTTAGGATCGGAAGCAGCGGCCGACGACGCGGCCGTGTCGGGATATCTTTACGACAACATCGAAATTAAAAATTCGTCTGGCGATCTTCAAGAAGGGTGGACAGAACAAAGAACGTTAGCCAACGGTGAGAAAGCAACCTATGTGAATTTCGGTAACACGCCAACGTTAGGCGATGCTTTCTTTGAAATCAATTTGCCTTTGGATATCCGCTATTCTCAAATCCTGGAAATCACTTTTAAAAATCTTGGGCCTTGTCAAAACATGTGTATTTATTTCACCAGCATGCTAGACGATTCTGGCAAATCTTTCTCTTTGACGGGACGCGACTATAGCCAAACCTATTGTGTCTATCCTTCCCATGGAGTAGGGGAAAGCCATTCTCTCCCGGAGAATCAGGTGAAGATGGGCGAAGATGACCCTTGGACGGTTGCTCGTTTTGATCTTTCCTCCATTTGCTCTCACGGCTATTCGGTGTGGGGTACCTCACCTTATTTGGGATCTTTGCGTGTGCAATGCACTTACCAATCGCAAGGAAAAGATGATTTTTCAAACGCTTTCCTGTTTCAAAAAATTGAAGGGATCTATCAAGAGATCGTGACCGACGATTCCACGATGGTAAAGTCGGTCTTAGGGAATGACGATGCCACAGAATTAGCGGCTACGAAAGCGGCGCAAGAATCGCAGACATCTGCCTTTCTTTTCCCAAAAGACGACGCCGAATTGATGCCGGAAGAAACCAAACTCGCCCAGACTTATGAAAAGAAAGAAGGCCTTTTGGTTTATCACGAAAAGGTTATCGGCGTGCCACTTTCTGAGTTAGAAACCGCTTCGCTTTCCTTCGATGCCACAAAGAAAGCAATTTCGCTTGGTGAATTGCCCACCTTAGTGGTTCGTATCAAGAACTTGGGCTATTTGGAATCACTCGTCCTTACGCTTTATAACGACGAAGGCGATTTATTAACAACTGAACTCGCTTTGACAAGCCAAGACGATGAATTTGTTTCCTATCCTTTAAATTTGATGGGGAAGCCAGGCATGTATGGAAATTTGACCAAGCTGTCTTTGAGCTTTGAGGCACAAGGCGTGGACAACGCTTTCCTTCTTTCCTCTTTGTCTTTCCAAGAATTCAAGGTTCATGACATCGAAGGAATCAATTTCAATGACCGAAAATCTTGGGGATTTGTTTCAAGCGATGAAGCAAAAATCAGTTACGACCAAGGAAGGGAAGCGAGCAAGTTCGAAATCCTTACCGAATCAGCCGTCTTAGAAAATCTTTCGCCTAAAAAAGGAACCAACGAAGGTTATGCTTCACAACGGCTGAATTACATTCTTCCCGAAGGGTCGAACGTCAGCGAAGTGCGTCTTTCTTACTGCTATGAAGGAAATAGCGATTTCAGCAGCGAATATTGCTTTACGCTAGACACGGCAAACGCGAACAAGAAAACAAAATCCTTGGAAGTCCCCTTCGTCATGAGTGATCGCGGGCGCATCACGGGAATTCGCCTTTCTTTCACAGGCCAAGGCGTCATTTATATCAAGTCCATTGAATTTCTGGGGAACGAATCGCAAATTCCTTTTTCTCGGGATTATTCCTCGATTTATCCGGATGGCTGCGCATGGGAATGGCGTATCACTTACGCCTATGACGCTGAGCATGATTGCTCGGTCTTCAAGAAGAACGCACTTTATGCTTCAGGCTGGCTTGCCCTTTATATCGGAAATTCCACCAAGTACGCGCCACATGAAACACAAAATATTTCCCTGCAAGGCAAGAGCGTCATCAAGATTGTGTATCAAAATCCTACGGACACGACTTATCTAGATTTTTCGGTGGGATATGCGAATGATCCGACAACACCAGAAGCAGATGCTTCCATGATTGCTAACGATGCCACGTTAGCGCGTGACACTTGGACGGGATTGTCCTTGCAAACAAACATGGCCGAATATGAGTGGGCATGTTTAAGCGTCCCGCTTCATAGTGACGTCTCTTCTCATTTTTTGTCTATGCTGCTCTTCTCTCTTTACGGGCCAGAACTAAGAATCCGTTCCATCGAAACGGAATGAGGAAACCGATATGAAAAAACATATGCTCCATTCTTCTTTCACACTGCTATCTCTTGTCTTTTTCCTTGCGGCTTGTCAAAACGGGCCGTCTTCTTCCTCTGAGGAAAATTCGTATTATACGAGCGAGTCATACGAATTCACGACGCTTTTCCAAGGAAAAGAGACCAAAACGTTGGCGTCTTATGACAAAGCGAATCCTACGGCGAACGGCTTTGTGAACTATGCTCTCGATTACGATATCGGGATGGCGAATTACCTGAAAATGGAATATCAAGCAAGTGAGAATATCGTGGGTTATTTCGATTATGTTTCACAAGAAGGGAGTCAGTCCAATTCGGAGAAATTCTTCTTGTCTAAAGACGAAACGACATTCACGACCTTTTTGGATGCTTATCGAGTAGGAGCGTATGGCGCTTTTGCCAAAAAACTAACCGGGATACGCATTCAAAACGTAGGGACGGCTGAGGCGTCGTTTGTGCTACGCTCTCTTTCTATCAGCGATCGCTCTATGCCCCACTCGGATTCGATGCTGTATGTTTCTAGCCCCAGCATGATTGTTGGTACCTCCTTTCAGTATGGCGGCGCGATTCAATATGTGGAGCGAACGGATTTGGACATTTGCGAATACATGGACGCTAACGGCAATATTTGCATCGACCGCGATATTGACCCTCGCCAGGTAAAATTGGTAAATGACCGCGTTAATTTCGTTAATATCTATGACCTTGGGCGCGAAATTCAAGCTTCTTATTATCTAAACGCCAATGAGAAAAACGGCTATCACCCCAAAACACAGCTTAGTTATTCGGGCTTGGATAATTTGGTGAAATACAATCCGATTCAATGCGGTTCGCCCACCTTTAACACGCCGCAGATTATCGATTTTATTTATCACAAAGATTATTTTTGGGTCAAAGTAAAGCCGCTCGATTGGTTTTACGACAACGATCCTTGCAGCGGTTATATGGAGACTACGATTTCCTTCGGCAATGATGGTGTAATCCTTGTGGACAATTCTTATGTTGACTTCTCCCAATTCGTAGACAATGAAGAGAATCCACTGGTTTATAATCCGCAAGAAACGCCGGCAACGATGACGGTATATCCTTTGAATTATTTCTATTGTGAGACCAAACGCGGCACCATCATGGATCAGAATACTTCAGGTATCCCGCAATCGGAATCGGTATTGACTTCCGCCAACCAAACCGGGAGCGGCGCTTATTACTATTCTTTGTTTGCCAGCACCTTGAAATACGATTGGATGGCCATGGTGAACGAGAATTACTTCGGTTTAGGAATCTGCATGGAAAACGCGGATCATTATGTCGGTTCTCATAGCTATGCCTCCACGAATTACTATGCCGAAGCGATGAACCGGAAAATCGCCCCGTCGCGTTTCTCTTTCGAAGAGTCTGACATCATTCCGAGTTATGCCGCTTATAACGACGGATATATGTGCCCTGGCATCGATCGGAAGATGATTGACTTCGTGCCCTTGCAATATTCTTATGCCCTTTGTGTCGGCGATACGCAGACGATGGGCGATGAGTTTGCTGCTTTGAAAGCATCTGGGCGTATTGCGAATGAATCGTTATTACAAGCGGACGGCATCCATAGCTGGCCGAAACGTTGAGAGAAGGTATCTTTATGGCAACATTGAAACTCGAAAACGTAAACAAAATTTATCCGAACGGCGTCCAAGCCGTATATGACTTCAATTTAGAAGTCAAAGACAAGGAATTTATCGTCTTCGTTGGGCCTTCTGGGTGTGGCAAATCAACGACCTTGCGCATGATTGCTGGACTAGAAGACATCACTTACGGCAATTTGTATATCGACGGGAAACTGGTCAACGATGTTCTGCCGAAAGATCGGGACATCGAAATGGTATTTCAAAACTATGCGCTTTTTCCCCACTTGGATGTCTATGAGAATTTAGCATTCTCCTTGAAAATCCATAAAAACAAGATACCGGTTTTGGGAAAGGACGGTCAGCCGGTATTGGTGGTAGACCGCGAAAGAATTCGTTCCTTGAAATCAGAAATTAAGATGCTCCAAGAAGAGCTTGGCCTGGAGGAAGCAAAAGAAGCCGAACTGTCTAAGCTTATTCAAAAGAAGAAGGCGGAGATCGTCGAACTCAAACACCATCCTTCTTCGCCAAAGACACGGCAAAAGAAAATGTCGAAGCTAGAAATCGATGAACGGGTTAGGAACGTGGCACAGATTTTGGGATTGACGCCGTATTTAAAAAGCAGACCAGCGGAGCTTTCCGGCGGGCAAAGACAACGCGTTGCATTAGGAAGAGCGATTGTTCGAAACGCCAAAGTTTTTTTGATGGACGAACCTTTATCGAATCTCGATGCCAAGCTTCGTATTCAAATGAGAAGCGAAATTATCCGACTGCATCGCGAATTGGGGGCAACAACAATTTATGTCACCCACGATCAAACCGAAGCCATGACGATGGCCGACCGCATCGTCATCATGAAAGATGGGCGCGTGCAACAAATCGGAACGCCAGAAGAAGTGTTTTCCAATCCGGCAAACGTTTTCGTGGCCAGTTTCGTGGGATCCCCCGCAATGAACCTTTTCTCGGTGAAATGTCAAGAGGGAAAACTTCATTTTCCAGGTGGCGCCAGCTTGTCTTTATCGCCCGTGCAAGCAGGAAAATTGCGCGCTTATGACGGGAAGAACATCATATTCGGAATTCGGCCAGAAGACATGGTGATTCAGAAGGAAAACGGGCGAAGCTATAGAGAAGCGTTATCGCTGATACTGGAACAAAAAGAATTGCTTGGCCATGATGTTTTGCTCTATGGAAAAGTATCAGACGCCCCCACCATCATTAAAGCGAAAGCATTCCTTTGTCGCGATTTAACCGACTGCATTTCTTTCTATTGCGACGAAGAAAAAATGTATTTCTTTGATGAAACGACAAAAGAAAGGATTCTTTGATATGACACATCTTACGGGGCGATTAACCATCCCCACCGATTCTTCTTTCGTAGAAGAAAGCAAGTGCTTGGCAAAAAAATGGGGCGCGGATGCCGTGCGTGATTGTGACGGCACCAGCTTGCCCGAACATCCCGAACGCATCGCTCCAGAAGTTTATAAAACCTATTTCGTGGTCCGCGGCGATTATGCTTATGCGAAGGCCCATCCGGAATTTTTGCAAGGTGCTGCCCTAATGTCAAAACGGCATATTGCCGCCGAGGCGACTTTATGCATCGATTTGCTCGAGGGCTTTATGCCTGGGCAATTCCGCGTCGATGAAGAAGAGTACCGACGTTGGTGGGAGGTAAAAGATCGCACCAGTGGTGAAACCGTAGAAGAATGGACTTATTCTCAAGGGAAGGTGCATATTTCTCATGCGCATAAAGGCCACGAATACACGGTTAACTTTTTTGCCAAAAGCACTTGGGATCCGACCCATGTCTATAATTATATAACCAATGGCTGGACTGGTGAGAAAGACCAGGACATCGATCCAATCTATCCGGAAGCCTTTGCCCATATGAAAGAAACGTTACGCGACTGGCTTGCTAAAAATCCAGCCGTGACGGTGGTACGATTTACCACGTTTTTCTATCATTTCTTCAACCTTTGGAAAGACGGGAAAACATCGCTTTTCCTCGATTGGCACGGCTATGGCTTCAGTGCATCGCCAGCGATGTTCCGCCGTTTTGAGCAAACCTATGGTTATGCGATTCATTTAGAAGATCTGATTCGCGACGGGACTTATTCCAATCCTTTTATTTTGCCGACCAGTGCGATGTCCGATTACATGGATTTGGTGGATCGTTTGACTTGTGGTTGGGCGAAAGAATTGGTGGATCTCGTGCATTCTTATGGGAAGAAAGCGTTTATGTTTGACGGCGATCACCGCATCGGCGTCGATCCGCATGGCAAATATTTTGCTTCCATTGGATTAGATGGTGTGATTGGCTGTCCTTGGACGGCAACGGATACGCGTTGCATCGGCGCCATTTCTGCCGATATCGTGACGGAAGCACGTTGCTATCCTTATTTCTTCCCCGATTCCATGCCAGACCAGTCGACGGCTTGCCAGACGCTGCTGGCTTCGTGGGAAGGGATGCGAAGGGCATTATTGCGTCGTCCGTTAGACAGAATGGGTTTCGGGGGATATTTAAAATTGGCTGCCCAATATCCGCTTTTTTGCCAAGAAGTGGGGAAGGTGGCCGAAGAATTCCGCTTGATTCGCGAAACGATTGGGAAAGCAAAACCATATGCTCCGGTTCGCGTTGGCGTTTTAACACATTGGGGCAAGAAGAGGGCTTGGGAAATCAACAGCGTTTCCATTTCTGGATGTACCGAGAAGAATTCTCCTTATGTCGGCGTTCTGGAAGCGCTTGCCGGACTTCCGGTGGACACGTCCTTTTTGGACTTTAACGATATCAAAGGCAATGGGCTATCCCACCTTGATGTTCTTTTGAATATCGGTGATTGCAATGCTTTTACGGGGCAAGAACATTGGTCCGATCCAGAAGTGGTGGCCAGCATTCGTTCGTTTGTTTATGAAGGCGGCGCCTTTTTAGGGGTTGGTCTTCCGACCAGCGTTTCCGGCGCATTCCCTTTCTTCCGCTTATCTGACGTCCTTGGCGTGGATTTAGAACAAGGCTTCACATTAGGGTATCCGCACGTTTCAACAGGAAAACCATTTTGTTTTGCAAGACGTCACGAAAGAAGTGGACTTCGGTCACAGTCCTGATTTTGTCTATGCGTTAGAAGACGTAACGGTGCTTAGCAAAGACCATCTCCGGGGTTCTGATTCCGTAAAGCTAGCGTTACATCCTTATGGAAAAGGGGAAGGTGCATACCTTGCCGGCTTGCCTTATTCCTTAGAGAATGCCCGTTTGCTTTACCGTCTCTTGCTCCATTTGTCTAAAAAAGAGGACCAACTTCTCCATTCCTTCAGCTCCTCTCCCAAAGTGGAATGTAATGACTACCCATCTTTGCCTTGCTATTTCTTATCCAATTTGACTGCAGAGGAAGTCCAGACCACGTTCTATGATCGGGAAGGAAAATCGCAAAATCTGACACTTTCCCCGCGCGAACTTCGCTGGGTGCAAAAATAATTTTTAGAGTTAGGAGTAATGCTATGGCGACCATTTTTGTAGATGATTATTTACAAGGCACAACCCCTTCTCAAGTTCGTACCGCCATTCAAGCGGCCATTTCATTCCTCGCGGATGGCGACACCCTTTGCTTCGGGGAGCAAAAAGAGTACCACATCGACGAAGAGATTTGTTTGGACGATTTTTCTGATCTCATGGTTGACGGACGCGGATCAACGTTGGTACGTGAAGGATATGACCCTAAGGATCGGCGAGAACAAAAGAACAGCATTTTTCATTTCGAGCGTTTGCAGCATACCACATTTCGAAATTTGAAATTGGATTACGCCGCGAATCTTAGCGCTTCGGGAAGAATTGTTGCTATCGGAGACCAATACGTTGATGTTGAACTAGTTCCCGCCGACCGCTCCCTGACGGGGGAAGAAAGCTTTATGGCGGTCGATACGCTTGATGACGATGGCACGGTAAATCATGACATTGCTTGTAGCGTATTGGATCGTTATGCGTGCGAGAAAATAGACGAAAAAACTTTGCGCATCCATTGTCCCACGATGAACGGAAGAATCGGAGAACTTTTAGTGGCAAGAATGGCGGTTTCGGGCGTGGCGTCACCAGTTCTTCTTTGTGCGTGTTGCCGTGATATGACGTTTGAAAATATTCGCGTTTATAAAGCGCCTTGCATGGTTTTTTATATCAGTTCTGATTCTGGTTCCTATACGTTTCGCCATATTGTAGCCAAAGCAAAAGAAGGAACCAATCGTTTGATTGGCGCGAATGCCGACATCTTCCATGTGTGCGGCATTGAAGGCTCTTTAACTTTAGAGGACTCTGAATTCGTTGGCTTAGGTGATGATGTCTTAAACGTTCATACTTGCGGAGCGCGGGTATTACAAACGAAAGGCAAGGAACTTTGGCTAGAAGAAGCGTATTTTCGTAAGAGTCTAAGACCCGATTTTGTGGAGCATGGGCAAGTGCTTGCCGCCTATGACTTTGAGACGTTTCACTGCAAAGGGCAAGCAAAAGTGGCGATACGAGATGGCGATTATATCGTTTTGGAAAAAGAAATACCATCTCTCCACGTTGGCGATTTTCTGGCGAACGTTTCCTTGTTGCCAAAAGTGGTGGTCCGGAATTGCCGTTTCGATTCCGGAAGAGCGCGTGCTTTGCTGATTCGTTCGCGCGATGTGCTCATTGAGAATTGCCGGTTTTCTCATTTTGCGCTTTCGGGTATTTTGGTGGCCGCTGATTTGGATTTTTGGTTCGAAATGGTCCCCGCACAAAAAGTGGTTATCCGTAACAACACCTTGCTTAGAACTGGGGAAGGTGTGACCGATACTATTTTGGGAGCCATTGCGGTAAAATTAAGCGACGACAAAGTATTTTTGAATTACGGGCATGATATTTTCGAAAACATTGTCATCACGAATAACTTCATCGAAGGAACGGCGAAAAACGGTATATTCGCTCAGTCGGTAAAAGTTTTAGCCGTGCAAAACAATCGCATTTCTCATTACGGAGAAAAACCGAATAGTCATCCAGATAACGATAAGGCCATTCGTCTCATCAATTGCGACGAAACGACTATCGAAGGAAACGTCTTTGACCATGCCGGAATCTCGATAGAAAAACGGTCATAGCTGCGTAAACGGCGAGAGTAAGATTCTATGGGGTTATGGTGTTAGCGATTTTCATAAATAGGAGTGAACAAGAATGAAACAAATTTCCGTTGGGAGTTATTGGCTTAGGTCATCGTGGTCTATCTTTGCTGGAAAGCATGATGGCTTACCCGGAATGCCAGGTCGTCGCGCTTAGCGACTTATACGAAAACCGCCGCCAAAAAGGCGGCGCGCCGGTGGAAATGCTCGACTTCACCCGCGGCAAATACAAAGCAAGAGCCCCGCAAGTCGTCGTGGAAATCCCTGAATAACCATCATCAAAAGAGAAATCCGGCTCTGTATTTACAGAGCCTTTTGTCCTCCGACGCCGTCTCTCCATGGGACGGCGCCTTTCTTTACAACATTATTACTTTCATTTCTCTAGAAAATAGTCATTCTTTAGATACTATGGAAAAACAAACAAAGACAAAACGTCTCCTCATCAGCGGGTTAAAAGGCATTGCTTTAGGTATTGCCGCAGCGATTCCATGATTGAGTGCCGGTTCGATTGCCGTTATTTTACATTGTTATCAAATCTTGATGGATGCGATATCGGATTTTCGGAAGGCGTTCCGAAAAAGCTTTTTAACGCTTCTTCCCTATTTCTTGGGCTTGTTTCTTGGCGCCGTGGCGGCCCTGATTGGCATCAAGAAA
>CADAUN010000054.1 GCA_902791085.1 uncultured Erysipelotrichaceae bacterium
CTGGTTGCACGAAGATGACTTCCTTTAGCGCACCGGGCGTTAAGGCAATTGGCACTAGCGTTTTCTCTGGCGACACGGTTTTGTCTTCTGTCACATTAAGTGACGACATTGAAGCTTTAACCAGCATGGCTTTCTATAACTGTGTGGCATTGGAGTCTTTCTCTTTGCCTTCCGCTTTAAAGACTATTGGCATTGGTGCGTTCCAAGGGAGTGGTTTAACTTCCTTTGTGATGCCGGAAGGGAGCAGCCTTGAGATCAATACCAACGGCGCTCCTGCTAGTTCCGTCTTCCAAAATTGTAAGAAATTGACAAGTGTTACCTTGAATTCGACGGTCACTGTTATTTCCAATAGCATGTTTAACGGGTGCTCTGCCTTGACGTCGGTGACAGGATATGGAACTTTGGTAGAAATCTCGAGTTCTGCCTTCTTTGGCGCTTCCTTATTGGAAAAGGCGCCGGAGATGACTGCCGTTAAAACCATTGGTTCCAGCGCCTTTAAAGGCTGCGCTGCCTTGAAAGAGGTGGCGTTGCCCGAAACTGCTGACTTCACTGAAATTGCAGCAAGCACTTTCTCGGGTTGCACTTCGTTGACTTCTATCGTATTGCCTGCTCAAGTGGCAACTGTGAACAGTCTCGCCTTCGAAAAGGATACGAGTTTGGCGGAAGTTACGATTTTGAACCCCGAAATCGAATTCAACTCGACTCGTTATCGCAGTGGTGTCTTTGCCAATAGTGGCGTAACCATAGTGAATTTTGCCGGGACGAAAGAACAAGCCGAAGCTCTCTTTACCTACAATAAGACTGGTCTTACGAAGAACAAAGTGATCACGATTAACTATGGATACGGCACAGAAAGTGCCGGCACTGAGCAATGGACCATTGCCTAAGGAAAAGGAGGGTTGCTATGAAAGCAAAATACACTTGGCTTTGCCTTCTTGGGGCAACGCTTGCTTTAGGAACATCTTGTCAAAGTAAGCAATCGGATTCCTCTGTTCCTGTTGTTTCTTCTTTAGATGCTGCTGAAGCCATCGTCCCAGAAGAAGTGCAAGAACGTTTCAATGACATTCTTGGCTGCTACGAGGAATTAGGCTATTCTTCATTGCCTAAGATTGGCGCCACTTATCAGTTGGACCCAAATGATAAGAACGGGGTTTTAGCAAACCCCGTCACATCATCCGCATTTGAAACCTATCAAAAAACGTTAATTGAACGCGGATTCGTCCAACAAGAAGAGGGCACCTATTTAGATCCGTTATCCCGTTATTTTGTCGTTTTATCTTTAAATGGAGATACGCTTTCCTTTAAGATTCGTTTTAACGATGAAATTGGGGCGTTCCCGGTGAATTATCTTTCTACCGTCTTCGCCACCTTTGATCTGCCAATCTATTTGAAATCTGATACTTTCGAATATGCAGAAAACGTAAAAGGGGAAGATCTTTCAAAGAAATTCCTATTAGCCGAAGGAAACGATTATTTGGCATTGACTTCGGCTTCAGCCCCAACCAAAACGGTTTCTTGGACACCAAAGCAAGACGTAGAAGATCCTGTTAGCGACGTCTCTATTTGGCTTAAAAACGCCCAGTTAACTCCGATTTCTTCGAGTGCCTCTAACGTTTTGATAGATTCTTTTGCTAGTGCCGTTGTTGAGGTAGGTAAAGTGAGCGGCGCAACACCCTCTTTGCTTCGAAACGGAGCAAAAGAAGGCGATTTGTATCTACGGGTTTATCGTCTTTGGCGTGAAGAAATGGATCAAGCCCATTTTGCTGCACGTTATCAAGCTTTAACAGGCTACGTTTATGATGCTTCTGCCTTCCCTGATTTCACAACGTTAGGGAAAGCAAAATCGATGTTGATGTCTTTTGCCTATGGCACTTATTCAGGGCCGGGATGGGTTGTTTCCAATCCTTCCAAAGCGCGTTTTCAAGCCATTTTAGACGAATTCCATGAACGGGGTTGGAGTTTCTCTCAGACGGACGGTTCTTACTATCATTCGTATAATTTTTATGGCCCTAAGAACGAATACCGCGTTTATCTCTCTTATTATGATTCGAGCAAAATCGGTGGCTTATTAAGCGATTTGGTGCAAATTCGTCTTTTCCAATTCCCTTCCATCTATGAACGGTTGACCGATTGGTTTAAACAAGAGAATGTAGGAGGAGGAAGCGTGACCGATATTCCTGAGATCCCTGGCAAGGGTGTTAATGGTGCATCGACTTCTTCTAACGGTTTCCCTGTCTTTAACCTCAGCGCTACTTCCGTCATCGCGGAGAATTACGCGAAATATGTGGCCGCTTTACAAGATGATGGATGGAAAGAAACAAACAAGAATAATAACGAGACCATTTATCAAAGCGCGGATGGTTTCTATTATTACGATATCATTTATGCCAATGGCTCGTTCTCGGCCGCATTGGTCTATAATGCCAGTTATTATAGTGGTAAACATACGTATGCCGAATTGATCCAATACGGGGCAAAACGATTGGAAGATCCTTCTTTCACTGTCCCAGGATTATCGACTTACGTTGATGTAGATCCATCGCCCGAAATCACGGTGCTTTCCTTCTATGTTTCTGATCAACGTTATTTGATGGAATTGCCTTTAGCCTCAGCAGAAGAAAGCGTCACAGCTGTGAATGCGATTTATGCCGCGTTAGAAGCAGACACTGCCTGGACGAAAGCAGGCCAATCCTCTACAGGTACGGTGTTCTACCAAAATGCGAACGGAACTTACCTCTATTGTCTAAGTAACGTAGATGACAGCAGTAATACGCCTTATTTACTGATTGGTGCCTACCATAGCGCATAAAGCTAAGAGACGGTTCAAACCGCCTCTTTTTCTTCCCTTTTACTTTGCTTTTCTTTATACTATGCTCTAAAAAAGAAGGGAGGAGAAAAAATGGATATTAAAGCGGTATTTTCGGATATTGATGGGACCTTATTCTCCCATCGTTCGAATGGCGTGCCTGCCAGCGCCGTTCATGCGGTTACGGATTTGCAGAAGAAGGGCATCAAATTTTTCCTTTGCAGTGGCAGAAACGCATATCTTATCCGCAAATCCGGCGTTTATGATTTTGTCAAACCCGATGGAATTGTGACGATGAATGGTGCGCAAGCAATCGTAGGAAAGGAATCCATCTTTCTTCATCCGATTCCGTCTAACGTCGTCGATGCCTTAATTAAATTCGCGAAGCGTCTACGTTTTGGTTTGACCTTGATTGAAGAAAAAGAAGGCCATATCAATATGATTGATGAACGGGTGATTTCAGCCCACGAAAAATACGGTACGCGTTTCCCACAACCCCGCACTTTTCCCGATCATTATGACCGGGTGGTTTATCAAGCTATCGCTTATTGCGACGAATTCGATGAGTCCTTGTTCTTGCCTCATTTAACCGAATGCAAGACTGCTAGATGGGATGAATATGCCGTGTATATCATGCCAAAAGATTGCGATAAGGCACGCGGCATTGAAGCCACCGTGCATCATTGTGGCTGGACAATGGATCAATGCGTTTCTTTAGGGGATGATTATAACGACGTCGAAATGATTTCACGTTCAGGGATTGGCATAGCCATGGGGAACGCGCAAGACGAAGTTAAAGCCAAAGCAGATTTTGTGACGGATGACATTGATCATGACGGCTTTGCCAAAGCGTTTCTGCATTATGGTTTAATTTCTGAAATCCGCCCATGAATATTACAAATCGTGATGGATTTCAGGGCGATTTTTGGAAAATGAATAAATAAATCAAGGGTCGTCCGTTCTTTTTTGAATTGGCGCGGATACCTCAACAAGAAAAAACTGATTTTCGAAGCCGGTTTAATCGAAAATTATGCGCGTTTTAAATCCGAAGATTTTGGGCGAAATTCGCAAGACATTTTCTAAAAATTGAAAAAATGCCATGGAAAATGGCATTTTTCTCAATGAAGCTTTTCTAAACGCGTATCGATTGGCCTTCCTTCACTTAAGTCTTGAATGAGGTCCCCTCGGTGCGGAGGATAGGGTTTTACCGTACGCATCTCCTCTTCAATGCATTGAGCGATTTGATTGGCCAATCGCTTTGCCCCGCTTTCGGTTGGATGAATCAAGTCATCTTTGCGGATATCGGTGTCCAAATGAGGATAAATGACAGAAAAAAGATCGTCGATGGTAACGCCTAATGCTTTTAGTTTTGGCACGATGCGCTCATTGTAAGAACGAATTTGTTCGTTGCTGTCAAATGGATTCAAAGGACTCACTGGAGTGGTGGTAGCAAAAATGACATGTGGAGTGATAGACAAAAAGATTTTGGCAATACGCAAGATATTCGCCTCATATTCTTCATAAGGCGTGAAAATATCATCAAAAAATAAATTGGTACAATCCCATAATCCGCAATTCCAATGGATGCAATCTGCATCTTTGTAATGCTCTTTTTCTTCAAAAGCCAAGCGCAAAGTGTATTTGGCAAAGCGACAATTTTCATCCGGCTGCCAAACTTCGTAAGCGGGTCCTAAAAGTTTCGGGACAATATTTCCGTACCCGACTTGGCGAATGGAATCGCCCCATAAAGCGACTTTGATTGGTTTCATATATTTATTTCTCCTTTGGCAACAACGGGAAAGCTAATACAAAAGTTGGTTTTTCATAGGAATAAGGAATTTCAGAAGCGCCGGAAGAAAAGAAGATAGCCGTGGGGTCTCCTTCCTTGTTGAAGAGGACAGTGGGGCGTTCTAAATTCCCTTGCGTCGAATGGCGTCCGTCTTCCCAAACGATATCACGGGTATAAATTAATGGATGGTCAGGAAGCGAAAAATGTATTGCATCGTCGCTTTCGGCATAGAATCCGCCACCCCAATAACCGGTGATGCTAGGACCGCCATGCGCGTCATCTTTGGCAATCAAACAGAATTTCTTTCGTTTCGCGTCGTACCAAAAATAAGGGTCTTCCATGCCATAAGGCATTCCATCTGGCCGTTGAAAAAGCGGCTCTTCGGTTAAGCGGGTAAAAGGCCCTTCAGGACGAGTGGCATAAGCAACGCCTAATTGTAACGGCATTCCAACTGCCGAGCGCGATTTATAGATCATATAGGTTTGGCCATCAGGCAAAATTGCAACGGTGGGATTTGTGGTAATGGTGCAATCCCAATGAGAACAATCACGCGGTTCAAGCAATGGCGTATCGCGCCGAATAAAAGGACCATCGATAGAATCGGCGACTGCTAAGCCAATCCGTTTTCGATTCCATGTTTCCAAAACATAAGAATCGGAAACTTCATGTTCTTCGTCGAATCCTGGCCCACCATAGGTGCAGCCCATGTAATAAAGATAATATTTGCCACCATAGGATTTAATGCAGGCATTATGGGTATTCATGCCGTCGAAATATTGTCTTCCTCGGCGAGGCAAAACCACATTTTGAAAATGATATGGCCCTAGCGGCCGATCAGAAACGGAATGAATGATTTCGGAATTGAATAACCAATTAGGTCCGAATTGAAGTTTAGGGGAATAGGACCAGCGTGAAGTGAAAAGATGATAACGGCCATCAACCTCAATCACGGAAGAATCCCAAGAATAATAGTCTGAAAATTGAAGGGCAATTCGCGCTTGGCCTAGCGTGTAGGGAAAATCTTTGACTGAATTCATGACTTTATTGTAGCGGTTTTCTTTGAAGAGACGGAAGGAAAGACGAAAACAAAAACAAAATCGACAAAAAACGATAAGAAAAAGGAGCCAAGCGAACTTGGCTCCTCAGGGGGGCAAGAATCAGAAGAAGGTGCCGCGTGCTTCTTTTTTGATTTCTTCAGAAGTTGAGAACGGAATTCTTGTGGTGTAACCACATTCTGCCGCGGCAATCATTTTGGCGGGCCATTGGAAGATGGCTTGATTCCATTCTAAGACTGCATCATTATACAAATCACGGGCAGCGGTGATTTCGCGTTGCAAATAAGAATTTTGTTGCATCGCATCGGCGATTTCAGCATGGGCCTTGATGTTAGGATAAGCTTCAAAAGCCACATTGATGGAACGGCTGATTCCCTCAATTTGTTGAGCAGCCGTGTTACGGGCTACATCGTCTTCATGATTGGCACCGCCACGATAGGCAGCAACTTTTTCTAAGATTTCTTTGTCCAAATCAACCGCTTTGTCCAATAGCTTTGCTGCGTTCTTTAAAATCATGACGCGTTGTTCCATATAGTTATCAATGGTGGAAGCGCAAGATTGAACTTTTTGTTGTAAGCCACGAAGATAATTCTTCGCTTTGATTTTCATCAATAAGAAGATAAGACCTGGGATAATCCCTAAAACCCAAAGAATAATTTGGAAAATGGTTGATCCGACTCCGACTTTAACCGGAATCTTCTTTTCAATCACATGGGTGTCACGCCCTTCGGGCTTTACCGTGCTTTCATCGGTTTCATCTAATTCATTAGCCATTGTTTTTCCTCCTTAAAGGTCATTCCTCGTCGTTCAAATCATCGGTGTCAATATGATAGTCCTTGCTATTCGTGTCATCCGGATAACGGGAACGTCCGATTTGAATGATACGGGCAGACAATTTTCTTTGATAAGTAAATTTCCCTGCTTTGAAATCCTGAAGTAAAGCTTGGTTGTCTGGCTCGTTAAAAGAATTATATAAGTCGAGCCTTGTTGTGTCTAGATTCCGTGTCTTCATTAAAGCATTACGATAGGTGCGGAAATATTCGTCCCAATGAACCGGGACTTCGTGCATTTCTCCATCGCCTCCCAAGCAGGGAACATAATCCACCCGTGGCTCCGAATAATAATTGGTGGCCCGGACGTGAACCAAGTCTTCGTTCCCTTCTTTTCGTAAAAATTTTGCGCGAAGCAATACGCGAGTGGTCCCGTGTTCCGGAGAGAGGTCGTCACAGCTTAAAGCGTTCGCCATGACTTCTTCCTCTTCAGCGGAGAGATTCATCGGAGCATCTTCGCCATAAAGGTAGTCCAGCGATTTGGTTTGTTGATAAAGCGGGATAGAAAGTAACGGAGCCAAATCGAAATATATCGATTGAAAATAATCAAGACAGTAGTTGACAAAGGAAGTTCGCATCTTTCGAATGTCTATATCATAAAAATCAAAAGGACTCGCAAAATAGTCAAAGTTTTGAGAATGGCGAGAAAAAATAACATTCATCTTTTTAACTTTGGCAAAAGAAAAATCATCTCCAAAATGTTCTTGATCGGTAAGTAAGGCCACCTCATTTTGCTGCGCTAAAGGAGTGAATAGCAAACGGAATTCCACTTCGTTGTCGCGATTGAAAGCGCCCCAAAGGACATCAAATTGATGGTTGGACATCAAAGTGATTTTTGTTTTGCCTTGTTCGATTTCTTTTTGCAAATCTTTGGCCTTTCTTTCGACTTGCTTTTTTAATTCTTTTTCACTGGCGCCTTTCGCCACTTGTGGCGTGCGGAAAAAGCTCAAATGCGGAGCAGCTTCGTTCGCGTAACGAAGATAAGTTTTTTCGCCATAAAAAGGGGCGGGGTGATATACCGTGGCATGCAAAGTTTCACTATGATATTGCGTGTGGGTATGGCCATCGCTATCGGTATAGGTGGTTGTCCAATGAATGACCAAGCTTCCGGTATATGCCTCATCTTGAATGGAACAATGCAGTTCTTTTTCTAAGACGAAGGGATTCCCTAAGCAAGTGCCAGATTGTACTCCCAAAGTGGAAGTCATAGGATCGTCGTTAGGCTGATAACCATAATTCTTGACCAACGAAAGATAACGCTTTACTTCAAAGTTCTCATCAAAATGAAGAAAGGAGGGGAGGGTACGATTTAAAACAACGTTAGGCATCCCCCATTCGTAAAGATCGCATAAAGGCTGAACGGACGAAGTCAAATCATCAAGCATTCGTTCTAACTCTTTTTGCAAAGCATCTGATTTTTTCGTGGCTGCCTCTAATTTGCGTTGTAAGCTTCCATGTTTCCATCGGAGCATAAAGACACCGATCAGAGGAAACAAAAAAGCGATGACTAAAAGGAGGGAAGGAATCCAAAGATCTGTAGTCCAATTTAAAAATTGAGCAATGGCAACCAAAGTGAGGACGCCGGCAACGACAAACGAAAAAATGGCCATGAAAGTGGCAAATCCCCGTTTTCCTTTGACGGAATTTACTTCCGCTTGGGCATCGCTCGATTCCTGTTGTTTCTCGTAGTATCGATCCGCATCATTGGCGTTTTTATTGGCGTCGACATGA